>CADEHD010000007.1 GCA_902827055.1 uncultured Chloroflexota bacterium
TGCAGCTGGTACGTGACGCGCTCGATCTCGGGCGTGGGAGTCGCGGGGGGCGGGGTGAAGACGGGCGGCGGCGTGGGCGGCGGGGCCTTCGCGACGATGGTCGCGGCCGGCAGCGCGGCGTACGGCGTCGCGGTCGGGACGACCGAGGGTGCGATGTCCACCTCGGCCTGGGTGGAGCACGCGACGAGCGCGCACACGGCGGCGCCAATGAGCCCCAGCTGCGCCCGGCCCATCCTCCCGAGCCGATGAGGCGCCGTGCCTCGTTCCGTCACGCTCTGCGTCCTTGCAGCGCACCGCGAACCCGATCAGCATCGATCCTAGCGACCGCCCCGGTGGAGCACTACGCGATGACGCGGGTGCTCAGCGGGCAGCGTCGCGCAGCACTGCTGCGGCCGCCCGGAGCATGACCTCCAGCGACTCGGGTTCGATGTCCTGCACGTCATCACCCGGCGTGTAGATCTCGGTGGCCTCGGCGTCGTGGAAAATGACAGCGGGCACACCCGCCTCGGTGAAGGAGGCGTGGTCGGAGCTGGCGAACGGGGGGAACGTGCCGGGCTGCAGCGTGACTCCCGCGGCCGCCGCAGCTCGCGAGGCCCGTTCGGCGAACGCGCGCGACGCGTTGTCGGTCGCCACGGCCACCACCTCGGGCCCGGCCAGCTTGCCGAGCATGTCGAGGTTCAACATGAACCGCACGTCGTCCACGCCGTGCGCGCGCACGAACGCCTCGGAGCCGAACAGCCCCAGCTCCTCCGCGCCGAACGCGAGGTAGCAGACGCCAGGCAGGCGCTGTGTGCGCGCGAGCTCGAGCATGCCCGCCGTCCCGGAGGCGTTGTCGTTCGCCCCTGGCGCGCCCGCGACGGAATCGAGGTGCGCGCCGACGTAGGCGGTGCACGTCCCGGTCGAGGGCCGACCGGCCACGTTGTATGACTCGAAGGCGTCGCCGGTGCGCAGCGCGCGGACGGTGATGACGCCACCCTGGGCCACGATGGCATCAAGGCGCTCGGCCTCGTCGGAGGTCACGCCAACGACGGGAATGCTGACGTCGGGCGTGCCCGACGCGATGCTGCCGCGAAACCGCCCCGGCTGGTTGTTCGCGACGATCAGCGCGAGGGCGCCCGCGCGCTGCGCCGCCACCGCCTTGTCGCGGAAGGGGACCTGCCCGCCCCGGTTCGCGAGGGCGATGGTGCCTCGGAGGTCGCGCTGGGCGAGGTCGTCGGGGCGGCCCAGGCCGATGAACACGAGCCGCCCGCGTGCCTCGCCATCCGGGGCGCCGGTCATCGCGACGGCGCCGATCGGCTCCCCGGCGCCCGCGATGCTGGTCTGGTCACGCGGCACCTCGACGGTGAAGGGCTCGATGACGGCGCGGTAGCCGTACTCCTCGAGGCGGGCCCGTACGTACTCGGCGCCCCGGCGCTCCCCGGGGGTGCCGGCTTCGCGCACGCCGATCTCCCCGGCCAGCGCGCGCACGTGCTCGAGGGCCCGCGCGGCGTCGGGGTCGCGCGCTGGCTCGGTGTCGGCGTTGGGCCCGCCCGCAACGCCCGCACCCGGCGCGATCGCGCTCGATGGCACCGATGACGCATCGGAGCGCGCGCCGTCCGGCGCGCAGGCGGACAGCAGCACGGCGCCGACGGCCACGAGCAGCCATTGCCGGAGGCAGACAGGGAGGGAGGTGAGCGGCAGACGGCGCCTCTTTCGGCGCACGGTGAGAGTGGGCACCGTCAGGTACTCAGCGTACCGCGGCGTTCACTGCTTGCGGCGCCCCGACCCGAACCAGCGCCGCGCGATGTCACCCATCGAGGGCTGGCGGTACTCGATCGGCTTGCCTCGCCAGTACCGGGTGTCGCTTCGGCCGCCCCGCCGCCCCATGAGGAGCATGGCGAAGGCTGCGACGAAGAGGACGACGCCCGCGTACAGCACCCACTGCATGATCAGCGGGCTGAAGGCACGCAGGAAGAACGACCCGAGGATCAGCATGAACGACAGCAGCATGACCTGCGACATGTCGATGCGCGACAGGGCGGCCAGCTGTCGCTGGGGCCAGCTACTCACGCTCGCGCCGAGGCGCCCCACGGCCCGCTTGCGCTGACGCGCACGCCGCTCGCTTGCGGACGGGAACTCCTCGATCTTCCCGAGGATCTCCTCGATCTCGCGCTCGAGCCGGTCCTTGTCGTTGGCCATCGCACCCTCGCACGGCGCCCGGCTCACCGGGCTCCATACCAGTGTAGCCATCGCGCGGGGCCGCGGTGACTCGGGATTCACCCGCGAAGCGCGAGATAGCCGACCAGCAAACCGAGCACCGTGCCCGCGAGCGCGGACCAGAACACGGTCGCGGCCCCTTCGAACCCGGTGGTCTCCGCAGCGAGGAAGAGGCGCGCAACGAACCCGCCCCCGACGAAGCCGAGCGCGCCACTGAGCAGGATGCCAAGCACGCGAAGAACGAGAGACATCTGGGCCTATACCTCTCCCCAGCCACCGCCGCCGGGCGTCTCGATGCGGACCCGGTCGCCGGGACCAACGCGCACCTCGGCGCGCGCACCCAGGTCCTCGCGCGTCCCGTCCGCGCGAATCAGTGTGTTCCGCCCGACGGCGCCCGGCTCGCCGCCCGCGAGGCCCCACGGGGCGTAGCGCCGCCGTTCGCTCACGATCGTGACTGTTGCCTCGTCGTGGAAGAGGTACTCGCGGACGAGGCCGTCGCCGCCGGGGTGTGCCCCCGCGCCGCCCGTGCCCGGGCGCAGCTCGTACCGCTCCACCGTGAACGGGTACGCGAGGGGCAGCGCCTCGATGGGCGTGTTCATCGTGTTGGTCATGTGGGTGTGCACCCCGGACCGCCCGGGGCGACGCGGTCCGCCGCCCGCGCCTCCGGCGATCGTCTCGTAGTAGGCGTACGGGCGGCCGCGCGCGTGGTCGTACCCGCCAATTGTGAGGTTGTTCATCGTGCCACTCGAGGCGGCGGGGATGCGGTCCGGCAGCGCCTGCGCGAGTGCGCCGAGCGCGACATCGGTGATTCGCTGGGAGGTCTCGACGTTGCCCGCCGACACCGCACGCGGCGGGCCGGCGTTCACGACGGACCGGTCGGGGAGGGTGAACCGAATCGGCCGGTAGCAGCCCTCGTTCGCGGGCGCATCGGGACCGGCGAGGCAGCGCACGACGTAGTAGCAGGCGGACCGCGTGACGGCGGCCACGGCGTTGACGGACGCGAGTTCGGTCTCGGGGTCGGTGCCGCTGAAGTCGAAGTGCGCCTCGTCGCCGGCGATCTCGAGGGCGAGCCGGATCGCGAGGCCCTCCGCGCCCACCTCGAGTCGGTCGGTAAACGAGTAGCGTCCGTCGGGGATGTCGCGGATCACGGCCCGGATGACGCGCTCGCCGTGCCCGAGGAGCGCCTCGAAACGCGCGCGCAGGCCCTCGACGCCGAACCGCGCCGCAGCGGCCTCGAGGCGTGCGGCCCCGAGCGCGGTCGCCGCGAGCTGGGCGCGGAAGTCGCCCCGCCGCTCCTCGGGGGCGCGCGAGTTGCGCACGATCAGGGCGAGCGCCGCCTCCTCGATGGTGCCCGCGCGCACAAGGCGGATCGGGGGGATGACGAGGCCTTCCTGGAGGAGCTCACGAGCGACCGGCATCGAGCCCGGCGCGATGCCGCCGATGTCAGCGTGGTGCGCGCGAGTCGCCACGAACCCGATCGGTTCCCCAGCGCTCCCGACGGCGAACACGGGAGCGACGGTCGTCACGTCCGGCAGGTGGGTGCCACCCAGGAACGGGTCGTTGACCGCGAGGACGTCCCCCGCCTCGAAGGGCGCGAGGGTCATGACGGCGCGCACGGCGGCAGGCATCGCCCCCAGGTGCACGGGGATGTGGGCGGCCTGGCTCACCATCTGGCCATGGCCGTCGAATACGGCGCACGAGAAATCCCGGCGCTCCTTGATGTTCGGGGAGTACGCACTGCGCCCCAGCGCCTCGCCCATCTCCTCTGCGATCGAGGCGAGCACGGCCTGCGCGACGGCGAGGTCGGCGGGGCTGAGGGGGGACGCGGCGGCCATCAGGCACGCTCCAGGACGAGGTTGCCCCACGCATCGACGACGGCACGCCAGCCAGGCGCGACGAGGGTGGTGGTGTCGAGCTGGGTCACGACCGCAGGGCCATGGACGCTGTCCCCGGCACCGAGCGCGTCTCGCGCGTAGACCGGCGTCGCGCGCCACGCACCCTCGATCCACACGCGCGTCTCGGACTGGGGGTGCGCTCCCGAACCACGCGGCATCGGCGCGGGCGCCTCGGTGGCCGCGCGCACTCGAGCGGTCACCCGGGCGTTGACCACCTCGACGGGTGCGGTGGCGTCGGCGTGCGCGAACCGGGCGAGGTGCGTTGCGTCGAAGGCTGCCCGCGCGCGCGCCAACCCCGGCGCGCCCCCTTCGTCGAGGGGAATCGTGAGCTCGTAGGACTGCCCGGCGTAGCGCAGGTCCAGCGCCCGTGCGATCTCGATGGCGCCCACCTGGCCAGCCGCGCCTCCGATGTCCGCTCGCGCCCGTGACTCGGCGTCCTCGACCGCGACGGCGATCGCCGCGCTGTCCTCGTCACTGGCATCGAGCTGCCGCAACACGGACCGTGTCCGCGTCGAGGTCAGGTCGGCCCCGGCGGCACCCTGCGCGCAGAGCACGCCGGGCCACCGCGGGACGAGCACGCGCGGCAACTCGAGCGCGTCGGCGAGTGCGCAGGCGTGCAGGGGTCCCGCGCCGCCGAACGCGACGAGGGTGAACTCGCGCGGGTCGAAGCCGCGCTCGACGGACACGACACGTAGCGCGCGCTCCATGTTCGCGTTCGCCACATCGAGCACGGCCTGCGCGGCGCGCTGGGCGTCGCCGCCGAACGCGTGCACGAGCGCGGCGCAGGCCTGCCGCGCCCGCCGCTCATCGAGGCGCAGCGCACCACCGAGCAGTCCGCCGGCCCCCAACCGGCCCAGCACCACGTGCGCATCCGTGACGGTGAACTCGCGGCCGCGGCCGTACGCGGCGGGGCCTGGCGAGGATCCCGCGGACTGCGGTCCCACGCGCAGCGCGCCGCCCGCGTCGATGCGGGCGATCGAGCCGCCTCCGGCGCCGACCGTATGCACGTCGACGGCCGGCGTGCGCGCCGTGAGGCCGTCGATGACGACCGCGGCGCGAGCGGGCACCGCGCGGTCGCACAGGGCCACGTCCGTCGAGGTGCCGCCCATGTCGAAGGTGATCACGCGCTCGAAGCCGGAGCGCCGGGCCACCTCGAAGGCACCGGCGACGCCCGAGGACGGCCCTGACAGCAACGTTCCGACGGGCAGCGCGGCAGCCCGCTCGACATCGGCGGCTCCGCCATCGGAGCGCACGACGCGTAGCGACTCGATGCCGCGCTCGTGCAGTCCGCCTGCCAGCCGCTCGAGGTAGCGCGTCATCACCGGGCCGACGTACGCGTTGAGGACGGCCGTCGAGGCGCGCTCGACCTCGCGGTACTCGGGCGATACGCGCGAGCCCAGCGAGACGAACAGGTCGCTGCGGGTCGCCACCTGGTCGAACAGCTCCTCGAAGGCGGCGTTGGCGTACGAGTACAGCAGCGAGACGGCCAGCGACTCGGCGCCAGCGGCCTCCGCGCGCTGTACTAGCGCACGCACCTCGGAGTGGTCAGGCGCAACCTCGACAGACCCGTCAGGCCGCAGACGGCCGTGCAGCTCGAAGGTCAACTCGCCGCTGACCAGGGGTTCCGGCGTGATCGGCTCGAGGTCGTAGATGTCCGGGCGGGTCTGGCGCCCGATCACGAGCAGGTCACGCACGCCCTCGGTCACCACGAGCGCGGTGCGGGCGCCGCGACGCTCGAGCACGGCGTTGGTCGCGACGGTCGACCCGTGCACCACGAGGTCAACGCGCGCCGCCCCGGACGGCAGGAGCTCGTCGATGCCCTCGAGGATCGCGCGCGAGGGGTCGTCGGGCGTCGACAGCCGCTTGTGCAGCCGCAGCGCCGCGCCGTCCTGCAGGAGGAAGTCGGTGAACGTCCCCCCCACGTCGATGCCGAGAATGACCGCCATGCCTCGGAGGGTAGCGGGTGAGGGAGGGGGCGGAGCGCGGCGGGCCCTCCCTCACGACTCCAGACCGACTAGCTCGCCGACAGCTGCCCCGCCAGCTTCTCGAGGGCCTGGCCCCAGCCGAACGTGGCGCCGCCGGCCATGCTCGGGTCCGGCCACCCGGTTTGCGACAGCGTCAGCCTGGTCCCGCCGGAGCCGAGGTCCTCGAGGACCACGGTCACCACCGTGGAGAACGATCCGGGACCTGTCATCGGCTGCCGCGTGTCGTCGACAGGCGCCTCGGTCATCACAAACCGCTCGGGAGGCGCGATCTCGAGGAACACGCCCCCGGTCGAGTACGAGTGCCCGTCGGGTGACTGCAGTTCGAACCGGTGGTGCCCGCCCACGCGCAGGTCGATGTCGCAGGCGAGCACCGTGAACCCGCTCGGGCCGTACCAGCGCCTGAAGTGCTCCGCCTCGGTCCATGCGCGCCACACCGCGTCGCGCGGGGCCGCAAAGACGCGCTCGATCTGCACGCCGCGGTCGGTGGCCTCGGCGCTGCCGCTCTCGGAAATGGTCATCGGTCTTCCCGTACCGGCTGCGTCTCGCCGCCGGCGAGCGCCGCGAGCAGCTCCTCGAGACGGTCGTAGCTCACAGCCGCGCCTTCCTCCATGCCACTCTCGATCACGAGGTCGCGCACTTCCTTCGACGGGTAGCGCCATGTGCTCACCACGGTGGTGCGGCCGAGGTGCTCTTCGAAGGTCACGGTCCCCACCGCCGCTTCGCTCGGGAACGAGTTGCCCTCCATCCCCTCGAACACCTCCGTGTACACCACCCGCGATGGTCGATCGACCTCCAAGTACTCACCGTGGAACCCCACCTCGATGGGCTGACCGTCGACCAGGTCGCGAGCGACGTAGCGGTAGGTACCGCCGGGGCGCACGTCGCCCTCGAATACGACGGGGGTCGAGGTCCGCCAGCCCCACCAGTTGCGCACGTGCTCGGGGTTCGTGAACGCCTCGAACACTCGCGCCGCCGGCGCGGCGAACGACCTGGTCATCACGATCTCGAGGTCCGACGGCAGGGTGACTACCAGCCGTTCACTCTCTGCCCGGGTCATCGTCGCCCCCTAGTTGCCTGCATCATCGTTAGCCCCGTTCTCAGCGCGTGCTGCTTCCAGGCGTTCCATCTCGACCAGGTACGCGTCGAGGCGGCTGAAGCTCTCCTCCCAGCGTTGCCGGTACGGCTCCAGCCAGTCCGCTACCTCCTTCATCGGTTGGGCGCGCAGCCGACACGGACGCCACTGCGCGTGACGGCCGCGCTCGATGAGCCCGGCCCGCTCGAGGACCTTCAGGTGCTTCGAGATCGCTGGCGCGGTCATCGCGAACGGCCCGCCAATCTCGGCGACCGTCGCCTCACCCCGCGCCAGCCGCGCCAGGATCGCGCGCCTGGTTGGGTCAGCGAGGGCAGAGAATGTGGCGCTCAGGGAGTCGGTTCGCTCGGCTACTGGCATGCTACCCCTCGCGGTTAATTAACCTATTGGTGTTGTACAGCCCGAGTTGCACCCGCGTCAATCCCGCCTCACCACCCCGACTCGCCGGTCGTTGACCCTGCCTCGCGTGCCCCGTACCCTCGCACTTCGAGTCTCATCACTCTGACCACGGATTCGCGCGCCCACCTTCGTCCGAGGGGTTCCCCGGGTTACGGCAGCGCGCTGCACCTCGGAGCCCCGCCATGGCCGATATGGACACGTACGCCGTCGCGCCCCGCACTGTCGTCGGGAAGCGCGTTTCCACCCTCCGCCGCGAGGGGCTGCTCCCCGCCAACATCTACGGTCGCCACCTCGACTCCGTCGCGGTCCAGCTCCCGTCGCGCACCGCCCGCGAGCTCCTGCTCGCGCACGGCACCGATACGCTGGTCCAGCTGCAGGTCGATGGCGAACCGGCCCCCCGTCCGGTCGTGGTGCGCTCGTACCAGCGCCACCCCGTGAACCGGCAGGTCCTGCACCTCGACTTCTACCAGGTCGACCTCACCCGGCCGATCCAGGGCGCGGTGCCACTGCGCCTCACGGGCGAGGCGCCTGCAGTGCACGTCTACCAGGGACTCCTCCTGACCGGTGCCGACTCCATCCAGGTGGAGGCGCTCCCGGCCGACATCCCGGAGGCCATCGAGGTCTCGATCGAGTCGCTGCGCCGCCCGGACTCGGTGATCACAGTCGCCAGCCTGAAGCTGCCGGCCTCCGTCCGCGTCCTGACGGACCCCGACACGATGATCGCCCGCATCGGTCGCACGCGTGTCCGGCCCGAGGCCGTCGAACTCCTCGAGGGCGAGGAGCCAGAAGCCGAAGCCGATCCGGATGCGGATGCCGACGAGGCTACCGCGGACTCCGACGACGACTCGGCGGCGGAGTAGCCGCACCGGCCGCGGGGAGGGCGCAGCCGCTCACCGCGCACGTAACCAGTCATCGAGTGCGTCCGCGCTTGCTCCCCGGACGCACTCGACGTAGCCTCGAGCGACGATGCAACTACGTGACTTCCTGAGCCTCGCGCTCATCCTCGTATCCACCATGCTGATCTTCGTCGTCGCCCTGCAGGCCAAGGGGACGGGATTTGGTGCTGCCCTCGGCGGTCAGGATGCCGGCTGCCGCACCAGGCGCGGCGTGCAGCGAACGCTGCACAACGTGACCATCGCGCTCTCGGCGGTCTTCATCTCGCCCGCAGCCTGGGCCGTGGCCGCGGGCTAGCCGAATCGAGGCAGGCGCAGGATGCGCTTGCGTCACCCTTCTCCCGCCACCTCACGCCGCCTCTTCGCGCTCGCCTGGCTGATCGTCGCCACCGGCTCGGTCGCCAGTGGGTGGTTCCTCTTCGGTCGGCCCCCCGCCTCGGTCGCTGGTCGCCCGTACATCGAGGGCGTCCTCGGGCAGCCCGAGCGCGTCAACCCGCTGCTCGCGGCCCCCGACTCCGCGGACGCCGACCTCGTGGCGCTGCTCTTCAACGGCCTCACGCGTGCACGCGGCGACGGTCTCCCCGAACCCGACCTCGCCGAGTCCTGGGAGGTCACGCCCGACGGCCTGCGGTACACGTTCCGCCTGCGCTCGGCGCTGTTCTGGCACGACGGCACGGCCCTGACCGCGGCCGATGTTGCCTTCACGGTCGCGAAGGTGCAGGAGCCGGGCTTTCGCGGCCTCCCCACCCTCGCGGCGGAGTGGAACGGCGTCACTACCGGCGTCCCTGACGAACGTACGGTCGTCTTCACGCTGCGCGCGCCCTCGGCCTCGTTCCTCACGGCAGCCGACCTGCCGGTATTGCCCGCCCACCTCCTGGCGAACGTGGGCCCGGCCGACTGGCCGGACATCGAGTTCAACCAGCGCCCCGTAGGCACGGGACCGTACCGTCTGCGCGAGCTGACGCGCTCTCGCGCCCTGCTGGAGGCGAACGCGAACTTCCACCGCGGCGCCCCGGCGCTGCACGCCCTCGAGCTGCGCTTCTTTCGCGACGAAGCGAGCCTGGCGGCGGCGATCGCCCAGCACCAGGTGGACGCGACGCTGCTCGCCCCGGGCGCGGAGGGCGCGGTGGCACGTGCGGTCGCCACTCGCGGGGACATGGGCACGTCCGAGCTCGATCTTGCCAGCTACACGGTGCTGTACCTCAACAACCAGCGCGCTCCCCTCGATGAGGCGCGCACCCGAGTCGCGATCGCAGCCGCGATCGACCGCGGCGCGCTGCTCGCCGATGTCTTCGGTGGGCGCGGTAGCGTCGGCGCGTCGCCGCTCGTCCCGGGGTCGTGGGCGGCATCGCGCTCTACGGGCACGAACACGAGCGGGGCGCCCACGGTCGACGAGGCCTTCGCCAGCGCGGGCTGGCTGCGGGGGCCCGGCGGGTTCCGCCAGCGCGACGGCGAGCGGCTGTCGCTGACCCTCGAGACGAACGCCGAGGCGACGCGCGCACGACTCGCCGAGGCGGTCGCGAACCAGCTCCGCAGCGCGGGCGTCGAGGTCGACGTCGTGGCGGTGCCGGGGCAGCAGTTCGTGCAGCAGCGCCTCCAGCCTCGCGAGTTCCAGCTGGCGATCTTCGGCTGGGACACGGGTCCCGACCCCGACCCCTACGGCGCCTGGCACACCTCCCAGATCACGGGAAGCGGTCGCAACATCGCGGGTTACCACGACCCGACGGCGGATGCGCTGCTCGAACGCGCGCGGGCCACCCTCGACCAGGTGGAACGGATAGAGCTCTACCGCCAGTTCGAGACACGCTTCGGCACGGAGGCACCCTCCGTGGTCCTGCACTATCCCACCCGCGCGTACGCGCACCCCGTGGGCCTGCGTGGACTCGAGGGGGGGCTCCAGTTCGAGGCGGCCAGCCGCTTCCGGGCGGTCGAGCGGTGGCAACTCGTCAGCGCCGGCACCTCGCGGTGACGAGCGGCGCGACCCGCGAGCCGCCGCCACTCACCTATGATGCGCGCACGATGGACGGCACCGACGCGCTGACCCCGACGCCAGACGACCCTCCGAGTTCGCGCGCGCACGCCACTCGCACCGCGCGCCCCCTGGCCCCCGGCGAGCACTCGTGATGGACGGGACGCTAGCGCAGCTGCTGCTCGTCGCGGTGCTGGTCCTGGTGAACGCCGCCTTCGCGGGCAGCGAGATCGCGATCATCACCCTGCGCGAGGGCCAACTTGCGCGGATGCAGGAGCGCGGGCTGCCGGGCCGCATCGTGGCCCGCCTGGCCTCAGAGCCCACGCGCTTCCTGGCGACGATCCAGATCGGGATCACGCTTGCCGGGTTCCTCGCCTCGGCGACCGCGGCGGTGAGCCTCGCCGAGGTCGTGGTGCCGTACCTCAGCTTCTTTGGACGGGGGGCCGGCCCAGCGGCGATCGTCCTCGTAACGCTGGTGCTCACGTTCGTCACGCTGGTGGTGGGCGAGCTGTCGCCCAAGCGCCTGGCGATGCAGCGCGCCGAGCCCTGGGCCCTGGCAGCAGCAATCCCGCTTGCGGGCGTCGCCCTGTTCGCGCGGCCCGCGGTCTGGCTGCTCTCCCGTGCCACGGACGTGCTGGTGCGGCTGGCGGGCGGCGACCCCTCGGCGCGACGCGACGACATCACGCAGGAGGAGTTGCAGGACCTCATCACCTCGCGTGCCTGGTTCTCGCCTGGACAGCAACGCATCATCGAGGGGGCCATCGAGGGCGGCGACCGCACCCTCCGGGAGATCCTGGTCCCGCGCGTCGACGTGCTGGCGTTTCCCGCCTCGATGCCTGCGCCCGACGCGATCCGGCGGTTCGTGGACTCGGGTCACACGCGCGCCCCGGTCTACGAGGGCGAGGCGGGCCTCGACGGGGTGATCGGCGTGGTGCACGTCCTCGACCTGTTGCACCGTGACGCCCCGGTGCGCGACCTCATCCGGCCCGTGGCCACCCTCCCCGAGTCGGCGCGCGTCGTCGAGGCGCTCCGGCAGCTCCAGCGAGAGCGCCAGCGCATGGCGGTCGTGGCCAGCGAGCACGGCGGCGTCGAGGGCATCGTGACCACGGAGGACCTGGTCGAGGAGCTGGTCGGCGAGATCTTCGATGAGTTCGACCGCAACCTGATCTCGGTCATCCGCGAGCCCACCGGCTCGATGATCCTCGATGGCGGCTACCCGATTCACGACCTTGTCGATGTCGGCGTGGAGCTCCCCGAGGGCGAGTACGCGACGATCGGCGGGCTGGTGATGGACCAGCTCGGACGCATCCCGGAGCCGGGCGACCGCTTCGTCCTCAACGGCTGGGACGTCGAGGTCCTCCGCATGGAAGGGCTGGCGGTCGACCAGGTGCGGGTGAGCCGCGCGCCCTCGGACAGCGCCGCCGCGCAGGCGGGCTAGCGCACCGGCACCGGTCGCCCCTCGTGCGCGGCCGACGCACGCCTGACGCCCGGTCGGCACACGGCACCCGCGCGGAGACCACCTCGACGTCCGCTAGAAGAACGGAAAGTCCGGGGCGAGGCCCAGCTCCACTCGACCGGCCGCCTCGTAGGTGAGCGGGCCAATCATCACGTGCGCAGCCGCGGTGTGGATGTCCCGGAACTGCCGCTCGATGGGGTTGCTCGTGAAGATCGAGGTCGCCCCCATGCCGGCGTGGACCAGGTCCGTGGCGCGCACGCTCGCCATCGCCGCGTGGGAGGCCGCGAGGCGCAAGCGCGCACGCTGCGGCGCCAGCTCCTCGTCACTCGCGCCGCCCAGCAGGCGCTCCCACAACTCGGCCGCGACGGCGTAGAGGTACGTCCGCGCCGACTCCACCAGCACGACGGCCTCGGCGAGGGTGGCCTGCACGCGCGGCATCGAGGCGAGCGGGACGCCGCCCCAGCCCCGCTTCGTCGTCGCCACCTCGCGGGCCCCGGCGAGCGCGCCGCGCGCCACTCCCAGCGCGTGGCTGCCGTGGTTCATAAACACCAGCCCCGGCGCTCGATACAGCGCCCACGGATGCCGCGGCGCGCCGAACATCTCGAATGCGCGCGCCTCCGGCACGAAGGCACCCTCGATGCTGTAGTCGTTGCTCGCGGTGCCACGCAGCCCCGTGGTGTCCCACGTGTCGTGCACGGTCACGTCCTCCCGCGGCACGAGGTAGGCGAGGGACACCTCGTTGCCCTCGGCATCGCGGCGGGGCTCGTGGCCGTCGAAGACGGGGGCCTCCGCCGAGAACCATGTCGCGTGGGTGCTGCCACTTGCGAAGGGCCAGCGGCCCTGCAGCACGAATCCGCGACGCGACTCCGACCACTCGGCACGGCCGAGCGGGCGCGCGGCCCCGGCCACGATGCCGCCTCCGCCCCAGACCTCCCGAGCGACGTCCTGATCGACGTGCCCCGCGAAGCCACCGGACTGGGCCGCGAGCATGACGCACCAGCCGGTGGAGCCGTCCGCGAGCGCCACCTCCTCGACGGCCTGCGCCGCCGCCACGGGGTCACACTCGTGACCCCCGATCGACTGCGGGACGACCAGGTGCATCAACCCCGCACGCACGAGCTCGTCGACCAGTTCCTGCGGCAGCCGCCGCTCGCGCTCGATGCGCGGCGCGAGCTCTCGGATCCGCGGCGCGAGTGCGCGCGCGACCTGCACCGGATCGTCCATCGGACATACCTCCCGCTTGCGAACCTCTTACGCCCCGGCCGGTCGCCGATTGCGCGATGATAGATGGACAGGCACACGTTGCCCTGGGCCGCGCGGCTCACTCAGGTCACGCAGGTCACCATGGCGCTCGGGAGGTGCCGATGAGCTCGAATCGCTGGCTGGTGGCGGCCGCCATCGCGCTCGTCCTGCTGGTCGGGGCAAGCATCGCGGTCGGACTGAATCGCGGCGCAGAAACCGAGTTCCCGGCGGGCTCGCCCGAGGGGACGGTCCAGCGCTACGTCCGCGCAGTCGAGGAGCAGGACGCCAACGCCCTTCGTGCGCTGCTCTCCCCCGACGCGCAGCGGCGCTGCGAGCTGGCTGACATCCGCAACGCCCTCCGGTATCCGACCGAACGTGACCTCCGCGTCACGCTCCGCGACACGAAGACGAACGGCGACCGCTCCGAGGTCCGCGTCCGCGTCTCCGAGACGACGGGCGGCTCGCAACCCTTCGACTCGGGCTCGTTCGAGCACGATGAGACCTTTGACCTCGTGCGCTTCAACGGTGAGTGGTTCGTCGATCAGCCCACGTGGCCGATCTACTGCCCTCCGCAGCTGGTCCCGACGGTGGTCGTCACGGTAACTCCGAGCCCGACGCCCAGCCCGTCCGCCACGCCGGCGCCTTCGGGCGCGGTCCGGCCGTGACCCGCGCGAGTCGGAGGCGCGGCACTCAAGGCGTGCTCCTCCGGCCTGGCCGTGCTGACGGAACGGGTGCGCGATGATCCTGTCGCTGGTGTCGGGGCTGCTCCCCCTGGTCGTCCTGGGGCTAATCATCGCGGGTATCGTGAGCATCGCCCGCCGCGACGACGATCCCGACGATGACCCGGGCATCGGCACGGTGCGCCGTCTGGTCCTCTACGGGCTCGCCTTCGTCGCCGCGGTCATCGCGCCGACGGGCGTCAGTCTGCTCATCGGTGGCCTCCTCGAGGCGATCACGGGCGGCATCGTCATCTCAGAGAGCGACACCGAGCTCGCGACCGGGCTCTCGCTGAGCCTCGTCGGCTCGGTCGCGTGGCTGCTGCTCTGGCGTGTCGCGCAGTCAACTGTCGACCGGCACGCGATCGAGCGGCGCAGTCTCGCGCGGCACCTCTACTTCGGTGCGGTCCGCAGCGTGGCCCTGCTCGCGATGCTCGTTGCGGGCATCGCCCTCCTCCGCTGGGTGTTCCGCCTCGACTCCTTCGACGGCAACCCCCCGGCGTTCCTGCTGGTCGCCGGTGCCGTGTGGTTCATGCACGAGCGACTCCAGGGACGCGAGGGGGCGCTGTCCGCCGGGACGCGCTCGGTCGGTCGGCTCTACCGCTTCGGGGCCGCGTTCGTCGGGCTTGCGATCCTCGCCACCGGGCTCCACGCACTCCTCGACGCGGTGCTCGGGAACGCGTACGACTCGTGGTTCGGCACAACGCTGGCGGCCGGTGCTTTCTCGCCGCTCTCCACCGAACTCCGCTCGGCCCTGACGCTGGTCGTCGCGGGCGGGATCGCGTGGGGGGCACACTGGTGGCGCGCCCGCACCGACTACGCCTCGACGATCTGGCGGGTCTACGTCTTCATCGGCGGGCTGCTCACGGGGATCGCGACGGCGATCGGGGCCGCGAGCGTCGCGCTGTACCTCACGCTGCAGTGGTTCGTCGGCGCCCCGAAGAGCGACACCGCAGCGGCCCACTTCCTGAGCCTGCCCCAGGCGATCGCCGGGCTGATCGTGGGGCTCCTGCTCTGGGGCTACCACCGCGCGGTGCTCGCCGAGCACACCCGCGAGCTGGCCGCTTCGCCCAGCGAGACAGAGCGTGTCTATCGCTACCTCGCGGCGGCGGCTGGCCTCGTGACGGTGGTCGCGGGCCTCGCGCGCGTGCTGGCGACGACGGTCGATCTGCTGGCGGGCAGCCAGACGCAGTTCACTGCCTCGCCGGGGTGGTGGCAGAACCAGCTGGTGACGGGTGCCACGCTGCTCATCGTGGGGGTCCCGCTGTGGCTGCGCTACTGGCGCCACGTCGAGATCCACACGGCCGCTGGAGGCGAGGCGGAACGCGGCGCGCTGTCGCGGCGCATCTTCCTCTACGCGGTGTTCGGTGCGTCCGGCCTTACCACGCTGATCGCGCTGTCGGCCCTGCTCTTCGAGTTGTTCCAGGGCCTCCTCGGCAGCGACCTGTCTGCGCGCACGCTCCACGACACCCGCTGGTACATCGCGCTGCTCTTGGCGGCCGCCGGGGCGGCGGCCTACTACTGGCAGATCCTGCGCGCCGACCAGCGCGCCGCCCCGGCGGTCGCACGCCCGGCTTCCCCTCGAGTGCGCGACGTCGTCCTGGTTGCAGGCGGGAACGCGGAGGCCCTGGCGCGCCGTATCGAGCAGCGCACGGCCGCTCGGGTCCGCACGTGGCGTCGCACCGACGCCGGGGAGACGCCCCTCGACGATGCGGCGCTCGAAGCCCTGCTCGCCCAGCTCGAGGGCGCGGCGGGCGAGCGAGTCCTCGTCGTCATCGGTCCCACCGGCGACGCCTCGGTCATCCCGTACGCCGCAACGTAGCGCCACGTGCCGGCACTGGTCCGGGCCGTGTTCCTCGACATTGACGGCGTGATCCTCGAGGGCGCGCGGTGACGCCGGGCACGGCGACGCACGCCGAGGCACGCCCCTCGCGCGCCAAGCAAGAGAGCCGCCCGATGGGCGGCTCTCCGTTCGCTCTCGTGAGGCGAGGGCCTAGCCGCGAGGCAGGCCCAGCCCGCGCGTCGCGATGATGTTGCGCTGGATCTCGGAAGACCCGGCCGCAATCGTCGCCGGCACGCTGGTCACGTAGCCCTGCGTGAAGCTGGCCTTGGCCGGCGCACGCGGGTCCGCGGGCTCCCAGATGTTCGAGTACAGGCCGAACAGCTTGGTCCCGGTCCGCTGGAGGCGCTGGCCAGACTCCGAGATGAACATCTTGGCGGTCGACGCCTCGTAGTTCGGAATCAGCCCGCGGTTCTGCATCGAGATGATCCGGAACGAGAAGTTCTCGCCCACGCCGGTCTCGATGAAGCGCTCGGCGAGCTCCGTGCGGAGCGCGGTCGACTCGCCACCGCGCCCCTGCAGCTTGGACTTGTTGCGCCCCTCGTCGGTCTTCGTGTAGGCCAGCAGCGAGTTGATGGTCCGCTTCTGCGCCACCGCGCCGGAGATGTTCGACCGCTCGAAGTCGAGGAGCGTCGCGCCGACGTACCAGCCCCGGTTCTCCTCGCCGATCACGTTCGCGACGGGCACACGCACGTCCTCGAAGAACGTCTCGTTGAAGCCGTGCTTCCATGCCATGTTGATCAGCGGACGAATCGTCAGGCCGGGCGCCTTGATGTCGTCGAGCACGAGGAAGGTGATGCCGCGGTGCTTCGGCGCGTCCGGATCGGTCCTCGTGAGGGCGAACAACGCGTCTGCGTGGTGCGCGCCTGAGGTCCAGATCTTCTGCCCGTTCAGCACGTACTCGTCGCCGTCCTTGACGGCCCGCGTCTGGAGCGACGCCAGGTCCGAGCCGGACCCGGGCTCCGAGTACCCCTGCGCGTACACCTTCGAGCCGGACAGGATGTCGGGAAGGTACTTCTTCTTCTGCTCGTCGCTCGCGTGCACGATCAGGGTGGGGCCGAGGAGGCTGACGCCCGACCCACCCACGGTCGGCGCACCGGCGAGTGCCATCTCCTGCCGGAGGATGAACTGCTCCATCGGCGAGAGTCCGCCGCCGCCGTACTCCTTCGGCCACTGCGGCGCGAACCAGCCGCGTGCGGCCAGCGCGTCGCCCCACGCCTTGGCGGCCTCACGACGCTCCGGCTCGGCTGCCTTGCGGTCCGCGACCCAGTCGCCAGCCTGACCCTCTTCGCCGCCACCCTCGCCCTTGGCGAGCCGCTTGTAGAGGTCCGGCAGGCCCTGGTCCAGCAGCTGCTTGACCTCGGTCCGGAACGCTGCCTGCTCTGCGTTGTCTGCCCAGTCCACGTGGATCCCCTCTCCGCCGCCCACCTGGCGGTCGATTGCGCGGACGGATTGTACCCGTAATCTCAGGGGCGTGGGACCTTCGGCACGGGCGACTCGGGCGCGCCGGGCGACTCCGAGGCCGGGCGGAACACTGCGAGCCACACCGTGTCCGCCTCGGGTGCGGTCCACGCAACGCGATGGCGCACGCCGGCCGACACGTCGACCCAGTCTCCGGCCCGCAGCTCGAGGTCGTGCGTTCCGAACTCAAGGCGCGCGGCGCCGCTGACCACGAGCACGAACTCGTCCTCTGCCTGCTCGTACCACTCTCCGGGCGGGGTGGCGTGCCCTCGAGACACGATGCGCTCGATCCGCACGCCCGCCCCCTCGGCCAGCGCGGTCACGAGCTCCTCGGGCAGGTCGGCCGGTACGCCCTCCTCGAGGCGTCCGTGTCGCGGGGGCCCGCTCATCGGGCGGAGCTCACCGGCTCGACGTGGGTGTGAGGACGACGACATCGATCTCGCGCGTGGTCTTGCGCTGGTAGGCGTCGTAGCTGGGGTACACGGCGGTCATGACCTGCCAGAGTCGCGGCTTCTCCTCGGCGGTGGCCGCTCGTGCCTGCACTGAGATGTGTTCGCGACCCACCTCGATGGTCGCGCTCGGGTTCGCCTTCAGGTTGAGCCACCACGCGGGGTGCCTTGGCTGGCCTCCCGCCGAGGCGATAACGATGTAGTCCGCGCCGTCGCGCTGGTAGAGCAGCGGCGTGGTGCGTCGCGTCCCAGAGCGTCGGCCGGTGGCGTTCACGAGCAATATGGGTGCGCGGCCCATCCTTCCGACGAGGCGGCCCCCGAGCAGGCGGTACAGGGCGACGTGGAGCACCATGGCGAGGCGCAGGATCGACCCCATGGCTACACGCTCCCGAAGAAGGTCCGCGCCTCGGCGACCGTCCGCTCCAGCTGGTCGTGGTGGATCCAGTGGCCCGAGTCCGGGATGAACACACTGCGCACGCTCTGCGCCTTCGCGAAGTGCTGCTCCGCGTCCGGCACCTGCCCCGAGTTGGTGTGGTCGCGGTCCGCGAACACCAGCAGCACGGGGCACTCGATGTTGGCCCAGAACCGCGGCAGCTCGGCACGCCGCACTTCCATCGAGGTGCGGCCGTTGATCCAGTAGTCGTGCCGCCACACGTACCCGCCCTCGACGGGCTTCGAGGCGTACTCGGCCATGGCGGGCAGGAAGTCGGCGGGCAACCGAGGGTTAGCGGCGTGCAGTCGCTCGCGCGCGTCGTCGAGCGTGGGGTAGACCCGAGGCGTCATGCCCTCGAACGAACGCACGCGGTCCCCCCAGCGGCGGAGCCACGCGGGCCCCATCGGCTCGTTGTCGCGGGGGTTCAGCGAGTGCGTCCCCTCGAGGACCATCATGGCCCGGAAGTGCTCGGGGTACGCGCCGCTCGCGAGCAGCGACACGCTCCCACCGTACGAATGCGCGAGCACTCGCGCCGGCGAACCGGCCCACTCGATGACGCGCACGACGTCGAGGGCGTTGTCGGGGAGGCCGTACGTCCCGCCGGGGACCCAGTCGGAGCCGCCGTGGCCTCGGAGGTCGGGCGCGACGACGTGGTACTCGCTGCTGAGGGCATCGGCGACGCGCTGCCACGACCGGGCGTTGTCGCCGCCGCCGTGCACCAGGACGAGGGGTGGCGCGCTCTCGTTGCCCCAGTCCCAGACGCTGATCTTGACGCGCTGCGACTCCACGAAGCGCTGCGTGGGTTCAGTCATCGATGTGCTCCTCGCGGTCCGGGCTGCTCACGCCGCACTCCACCCGAGGGCCGCTCCCGCGCGGACCCGTCAGTGCCGCTGAGTGTCACGTCACCGAGGGGGCGCGGCTAGCCGAGCTGCTCGATGCGAGCGAGCATTCCGAAGTCGCGAGCGAGCTGCAAAGAGCGAGCCCAATTGACGCCCGAGAAGGACGGCTGCGGGCGACCTCGTTTGAATGATGCCCAGTAGAGCCAAAGCAGGACCAGCGTCATCCAGCCCGAGTACCACCCGCAGTCCTCCGTGAGCTCTGCGCTCGAATAGTCATCAACTCCAAGGGCGCGGAGAGCCGTCAGGTACTCCCGCTGGTTCACTGCCAGCCGCTCTGCGTACACCGGAAGGGGGTCGCGCAGCGATGAAGTGTAGGTGAAGTGTGCGACATCCCATCCACCTCGGGCCCGTGCCGTGAGCTGAAAGTCGAACGCGATATACGGATCGGGCATCTTGTTGTCGAACGCCATATTGTGCCGGCCGTAGTCGCCATGG
>CADEHD010000008.1 GCA_902827055.1 uncultured Chloroflexota bacterium
CACTCTCACCGCCCCCGCCCGAGTCGTGCGGCGAGGTCGGCGCGTCACCGTCATCCGCACGGAGGTCACCGGCGAGGATGGGCGGGTGCTCACGGACGTCACTACGACGCACATCCCGACGTAGGCGCGCCGTGGAACCCCTCGTGCCGCCCCCCGGCCCGATCGAGATCGGTGGCCGGACGTTCGAGTGGGGACGTCGTACCTACGTGATGGGGATCGTGAACGCGACCCCCGATTCCTTCTCGGGGGACGGGGTCCTCGATCCGGGGCGGGCGGCCGACCAGGCCGTGCGGATGGTGGCGGACGGCGCCGACCTCCTCGACATCGGCGCCGAGTCGACCCGTCCCGATTTCGCGGGTGTGGACGCGACGGAGGAGTGGCGCCGCCTCGAGCCCGTACTGCGCGCCGTGCGCGCCGTGACGGCGGTGCCGATCACCGTCGACACGAGCAAGGCCCTGGTCGCGGAGCGGGCATTCGAGTCCGGCGCGGATGCGCTCAACGACGTGCGCGGCCTGCTCGCTGACCCCGCGCTCGCGGGCGTCGTCGCCCGTTACGGGGTGCCCGCGGTGCTGATGCACAACCAGCGTGGGCGGGCGTTCGGAGGCGACGTGATTGGCGACATCGAGGCGGGGCTGCGGCGATCGGTGGCGGTTGCCGAAGCGGCCGGAACGCCCTTCCACCGCCTCATCCTCGACCCGGGATTCGGATTTGGCTGGACGCCGGCCCAGAACCTCGAGGCACTGCGGCGACTCCACGAGCTGCGCAGGCTGGGCCGGCCGCTGCTCCTCGGAACCTCGCGCAAGTCGACGTTGGGCGTCGTGCTCGGGCGGCCAGTCGAGGCGCGGGGATGGGGGACCGCGGCGACGATGGCGCTCGCGGTGGCGTCCGGTGTGGACATCGTGCGCGTGCACGACGTGACCGCGATGATCGACGTCGTGCGCGTCGCGGACGCGATCGTCAGAGGCTGGGCTCCGGCGGATGCGTCGTGACTCGGGCGCCCCGGCGGGTGTGGCTGGCCCTCGGCAGCAACCTGGGTGACCGTCTCGAGCAGCTGCGGGGTGCGGTGGCCGCGCTCGGCCGGGGAGGTGTCGTCCTCGATGCGGTCTCGTCCGTGTACGAGACGCCGCCCTGGGGGGGCGTGGAGCAGCCCGACTACCTGAACGCGGTGGTGACCGGCCTCACGTCGCTCACACCTCAGGGGCTGCTGGCGCTCTGCAAAGACGTCGAGGCGGCTGCGGGACGCGACTTCGGCGCGCCACGCAACAGTGCCCGGCCCATCGACGTCGATATCCTCCTGATCGATGGGGAGCCCGTGAGCACATTCGATCTCACGGTGCCACATGCGGCGATGCACCTGCGGGCGTTCGTCCTCGTGCCGTTCGCGGAGATCGGACCCAACGTCGTGCATCCGGGACTTGGGCGCACGGTCGCTGAACTCCTCGCAACGCTCCCCGACGAGGATCGCCAGGGGATTCGGCCGGCGCACCCCTCGGGCTGGGCGTCGCTGCGCTAGCGAGTGCTAGGGCTGGAACCCGTAGTGCGGCTCCGGCGACTCTGGGGGCGGCGCGCCCTCGCTCTCGGGCGCCTCGGGCACCCCGAGGTCGTCGGTCTCCCAGCGCGTGGTCGCCATCGTGTAGCCGATCCAGAAGGTAAGGCCCGCCGCGGCGCCCGCGAGGATCGCAACTGGAATCGCCAGCACGAGGTATGAGCGCCGCACGATCCCCGCGAGGAAGACGGCCAACGACACGCCAGACACGGCCATGATGAGCCTGCCCAGCTGCTGCGAGCGTGCGATGGTCATCGCCGGGCCCCGTGTGACTCGGCCTCGATGGCCGCGCGCAACTCTGGCGGGAGGAGGTTGGGGATGCCATCGGTGATGGGGTATACCTCCCCGCATCCACTGCAGGTGAGGGTGCCGGTCAGGACTTCGATGCCCTCTTCGGAGGTGGCCGCCAGCGCCAGTGGCTCGTGGCACACCGTACACGCGAGAATCTCGACGAGGTCGCGGAGCATGGGGCCCTCGATTCCGAGCCGATGATACGCAGCGCGCACCGGGCCTCGCAAACCCCGGATGCCCTCCCTGTAGACTGACCAGGCGCGAGGGAGGCTACGTGTCGGGTACCGAGCGAGTCCCGCTGCATCGGTCCGTGGCCGTGATCGGCCCGGATTCGATCGCGATTCGACCCGGGAAGCAGCAGCTGCTCGTGCCCCTGGCGCAGGCCGCGATCACGGCCGGCGCCGTGTGGGTGCTGATCGCGTTCATGAACAGCCTCTCGTTGTGGTTCCTGCTCGTCCTGCTCTGTGTGGCGCTACTGCTGGGGCCGGCCGCGGTGCTCGGGTTCGTGTACAGCGTGTACGGGACCGAGTTCCTTGTGGAGCGCGCCAAGGGCACGGTGCGCTGGCATCAGGGGTTCCTCGGGCTCGGGATCGGGACGTTCGAGCTCGTGCCGTTCGACCGCATCGAGCGCATCGTCGTGGAGTCGGACATCGATGACGACCTGTCGTCCGGCCAGGCGCAGGACCTGGTGGAACTCGATGTGCGGATCGTGAAAGACAACGGCCGCGTGCTGGACGTCGCCAGCGTGACGAGCCCGCGCGCGCTCCTCGAGGATGGCCTCCGCCGCACGAACCGCCTGGCGGCCGCGCTGGCGGAGATGACGGGGCGTCCGCACACGGGCCTCGATGTCGCCCTGGGCGATCTGGCCCCCGCGTCGGCGCAACGACCTGCCCCGCGACGGCGCGCGCGGCGCGCCGCCCGCCCACGATCGGAGGCGTAGCTGATGGGGCAGTTCACGACACCAGCCGCCGAGGCGATGGGGCTCCTCGAGTCAGCGGAGAGCATCGCAGTCGTGGGCATCTCGCCGCGACCCGATCGTCCCTCGTACGAGGTCGCCGCGTACCTGATCGCGGCCGGGTATCGGGTGTACCTGGTCAATCCCACTGAGCCCGGGCCGATCCTCGGCCGGCCGGTGTTCGATGCCCTCTCGGATCTGCCCGAGCGCGTCGACATTGTGGATGTGTTTCGGCGCCCGGCGCTGGTGCCCCCGGTCGTGCAGGATGCCATCGCCGCGGGCGCGCGGGCTGTGTGGATGCAGCTCGAGATCGTGCACGAGGAAGCCGCCGCGGAAGCTCGCGCGGCGGGTCTGCAGGTGGTGATGGACCGCTGCACCAAGATCGATCACCAGCACCTCCGCGGCCAGGGTGGCGCCCCCGGACCCGCTACATCGTGAGTCCTCGTACCGGCGTGCTAGACTTGGCACTCAGCCGGGATGTGAACCGCCGGGGAGACCGGATGGATTCGCGCTCAGACACCTCGGCGCCGGATTCGCTGCACGAGAAGTGCGGCGTCTTCGGCGTATACGCTCCCGGCGAGGACGTGGCGCGGCTCACGTTCTTCGGTTTGCACGCACTCCAGCACCGTGGCCAGGAATCAGCCGGGATCGCCACCACCGAGGGGCGGTCGATTCATCGCTTCGCTGCCATGGGGCTCGTCTCCCAGATCTTTGATGAGGCGGCGCTGAGCGGGCTTCCGGGCTTCGCGGCGATCGGTCACACGCGCTATTCGACCACGGGGTCCAGCGTCGTGCGCAACGCGCAGCCCTTCGTCGTCGACGGGCTGGCGGGCCAGCTCGCCATCGCCCACAACGGCAACGTCGTGAACGCGGATCTCCTCCGTGCCGACCTCGAGTCGCGCGGAGTCCAGTTCGAGACGTCCACGGACTCCGAGGTGCTCGCGGCCCTGGCGGCGAACGCGCCGGGGGAGACGTGGGAAGAGCGCCTCGAGGTGATGATGCGCCGCGCGAGCGGCGCCTACTCCCTGACACTGCTCACCACGGATGCCATCTATGGGATCCGTGACCCGAATGGGATTCGACCGCTCTGCATTGGGCGCCTGAACGATGGACGTGGCGCCTACGTCCTGGCGTCCGAGACCTGCGCCCTCGACCACCTCGGCGCGGAACTGGTGCGCGAGGTGCTTCCCGGGGAGATCGTCCGCATCGATGCGGCGGGTCTGCATTCGAAGCAGGCGATGGAGCCGCAGCGGGCGGCGCTCTGCCTTCTCGAGTACATCTACTTCGCTCGCCCGGACTCGCGCCTGGGCGGAGAGCTGCTCTACCCGGTGCGCATGGCGATGGGCGCACAGCTGGCGCGCGAGCACCACGTCGATGCCGACATGGTGATCGGCGTGCCGGACTCGGCGACCGCGGCGGCGCACGGCTACGCCCGCGAGTCAGGCATCCCGTACGTCGAGGCGCTCGTGAAGAATCGCTACGTCGGGCGGACGTTCATCCAGCCCGACCAGCGACTCCGTGAGCGCGGCGTGCAGCTCAAGTTCAACCCGCTGCGAGAACTCCTCGAGGGCAAGCGCGTCGTTGTTGTGGACGACACGATCGTGCGCGGGACTACCACTCCGCGCGTCGTCGCGATGCTGCGCAAGGCCGGGGCCACCGAGGTGCACATGCGCATCACGTCCCCGCCTATCACGGACCCGTGCTTCTACGGCGTGGACATGGCGACCAAGGGGCAGCTGATCGCCGCGCATCGCTCGGTCGAGGACATCCGCGCGCACATCGGCGCGGACTCCCTGGGCTACCTCTCGCTGGAGGGGACCGCCGCGGCGACGGGCTCGAGCGAGCAGTCGCTCTGCACCGCGTGCTTCACCGGCTCGTATCCGAGCGCCGTGCCGCTCCAGTTGGACAAGTTCTTGCTCGAGGTTGATTCCGATCGCGATCGCCACGCGCTGCCCGTCGTCGCGAGCGGTTTGTAGGGGTCCGCTAGGCACTCGGTTTTCGCCACCGCCTCGTCGCGTTACGCTGCACGTTCCGCTGGAACGGGGAGCGCCGATGTCGTCTGCCGGGGCCTCTGGGGACACCCCCCTCACCTATGCCGCCGCGGGCGTCGACGTCGCCGCCGCTGACGCGACCGTGCGCCAGTACGCGCGGCTGGCGCAGTCGACCGCCCGCCCCGAGGTGCTCGGCGGCGTCGGTCCGTTCGCGGCGCTCTTTCAGCTCGACGTCTCGAAGTACCGCCAGCCCGTGATCGTGAGCAGCGCCGATGGCGTGGGGACGAAGCTCCAGCTTGCGGCGGCGCTGGGGCGCTACGGGGACGTCGGTCGTGACCTCGTGAATCACTGCGTCAACGACATCCTCACCACGGGCGCTGAGCCGCTGTTCTTCCTCGACTACCTGGGGACGAATGGCCTCGCGCAGGAACGCCGCGTCGAGGTGGTCGGCGGCATGGCCGCCGCCTGTCTCGAGAACGGCGTGGCCCTCGTGGGCGGCGAGACCGCCGACATGCCCGACGTGTATCGCCCCGGCGACTACGACATCGCCGGGTTCATCGTGGGCGTGGTCGAGCGGGACGCGGTCATCGATGGCTCGCGCATCGCCGAGGGCGACGCGCTGCTTGCGCTGCCCTCGACTGGCCTCCAGACGAACGGCTACTCGCTGGTGCGCGAGATCTGGGGCGTCGGGAAGGGACTCGGGGAGTCGAACGACCGCGCCGTACTGGACCGGCACTACGAGGAGCTGGGGGGCTCGCTCGGCGATGCCCTGCTGGCGGTCCACGGCTCGTTCCTGCGCTCGGTCCAGCCCGTCCTGGAGCGTCTCCACGGCATCGCGCACATCACCGGCGGGGGAATCCCGGGTAACCTCGGGCGGGTCTTCCCCGAGCACCTCGCGGCGCAGGTGGACCTCGGCAGCTGGGAGGTGCCGGCGCTGTTCCGGATCATCCGGGACGCCGGTCGTATCGCTGAGCCCGAGATGTTCCGCACGTTCAACATGGGCGTCGGGCTGGTCGTGGTCGCCGCCGCTGCCGACGCGCCGGCGCTCCTTGCCGCACTCCCCGGGGCGTGGCGGCTGGGCACGGTGGTCACGAGGCCCGCGGGGTCGCCCTCGGTGCTGGGCGTCCCCCGCTAGGAAAGGGTCCTGCTCGTGCGCGCGATTCTCGCTCCCTACGACAAGACAGGTCTCGTCGAGTTCGCGCGCGGGCTTGTGGCCCTCGGCTGGGAGATCCTCGCGACAGGCGGTACGCAACAGGCGCTCGAGGCCGCGAGCGTGCCGGTCACGCCCGTCGCGGCGTACACGGGCAGCCCCGAGATGCTCGAGGGGCGCGTCAAGACGCTGCACCCTCGGATCCACGGCGGCCTGCTCTACCGACGCGGTCACGCCGGCGACGAGGCGGAGGTCGCGGCGCACGGCCTCGGGGCCATCGATCTGATGGCGGGCAACCTCTACCCATTCGTGGCGACGGTGACCCGCGCCGGGGCGACGTTCGAGGAGGCGCTGGAGAACATCGATATCGGTGGGCCGGCGATGATCCGGTCGGCCGCCAAGAACCACCCGTCTGTGATCCCGGTGGTCGACCCCGCCGACTACGCTCCGGTCCTCGAGGCGCTACGCGGCGGCGGGGTCAGCCAGCCTGTCCGTCGTGCCCTCGCAGCCAAGGCGTTCCAGCACGTCGCGCGCTACGACACGCTCGTAGCCGAGTACCTGCGGGGCGACGAGGAGTTGCCCGCCGAGCTGACCTTCGCGATGACTCGCCTCGAGGAGCTGCGCTATGGCGAGAACCCGCACCAGCGCGGCGCCTTCTATCGCTTCGACTCGGTGCGTACTCCTGCCGAGGGCATCGGGGGGGCCGTGCAGCACCACGGCAAGGCGCTGTCGTTCGTCAACATTCTCGATGCGGACGCGGCCTTCAACCTGGTCGCGGACTTCGAGGCCCCGGCGGTAGCGATCATCAAGCACACCAACCCCTGCTGTTTTGCCACGGGCGACGCGAGCGGTCCCGGCGGCCTCGCTGACCTGTTCGAGCGCGCGCTGGTCGAGGGGGACCCGGTGTCGGCCTACGGCGGGATCGTCGCCGTCAACCGGCCGCTCGACATGGGCCTGGCGACGGCACTGCGCGATGTGCTGAGTCCGGTCCACGGCGGCCGGATGTTCTACGAGATCGTGATCGTGCCGGAGGCAGATCCCGAGGCGCTCGAGCACCTCCGGAAGAAGTCGCGCGACCTCCGCATCCTCACCGCTCCGCTCGGCGATCCGTCGCGACCCAGGCTCGATTTCCGCGCGGTGCGCGGCGGCGTGGTCGTCCAGGGTGCCGATGTCTCGGAGGACACCGCGCTCGACGTGGTCAGTCAGCGTCAGCCCACGCCCTCGGAGGTGGAGGACCTGCGCACCGCCTGGCTCGTCTGCAAGCACGTGAAGTCCAACGGCATCGTGCTCGTGCAGGACGGGATGCTCGTCGGGATGGGGGCGGGGCAGCCCAACCGCGTGCAGAGCGCCCGCCTCGCGGCGGAACAGGCCGGAGAGCGCGCTCGGGGGGCGGTCTGCGCCTCGGACGCGCTCATCCCGTTCCCCGACACCATCGAGGTGGTAGCGGCGGCTGGGGTGACCGCTGTCGTCCACACCGGCGGGTCGATCCGCGACGACGAGTCCGTGGAGGCGGCCAACCGCCTCGGGGTCTCCCTGCTAACAACGGGTGTGCGTCACTTCAGGCACTGATTGGCGAGCGTGCTCGCCGCCCCTCGTTTTCGAGGCGCATCAGGCGAGTATTCGATGGTGGCCGTACTATCGCGGGCATGGCGACTGTCGATCTGGTCCTTCCCGTGTACAACGAAGAGCGTGAGCTTGAGCAGAGCGTGAGCACGGTGCTCGCGTGGTGCGACGGCCATCCCGAGCATGCATGGCGTGTCGTGGTCGCCGATAACGCCTCGACGGACCGCACGCTCGAGATCGCGCGCCGCCTCGAGTCGGAGAGACCGGGCCGCGCCGTCGCGCTGCACATCCCCGCCAAGGGACGTGGGATCGCCCTCCGCACGGCCTGGCTCACCTCGACGGCCGATGTGTGCGCCTACATGGACGTCGATTTGGCTACGGACCTCGGCGCGCTCCCGGCCCTCATCGATCCGATCGCGCGCGGCGAGGTCGATCTCGCGTTCGGAACGCGGCTCCATCGCGATTCCCGAACGACCCGTGGTCTGAAACGCGAGTTCATCTCTCGCACCTACATCACGATCTTGAAGGTGGCTGCCGGTCTTCGCGTCTCGGATGCGCAGTGCGGGTTCAAGGCGATCTCTCACGCGGCCGCTCGCGAGCTGCTCCCGCTGGTCAAGGACACGCAGTGGTTCTTCGACTCGGAACTGCTGTTGATCGCGCAGAAGAACGGCTACCGGCTCCGAGAAGTCCCCGTGACCTGGACGGACGACCCCGACACGCGCGTGCGCATCGTCAAGACCGCAATGGAGGACCTGCATGGTGTCTGGCGCCTGCGACGGGACGGCATCCCTCGCGTGATGCGCGGGGGCGGCGGTCCGGCGCTGTCCTGATCACGCTTCCTTGACTCAAGGTTTCGCGCGCCGCTAGCATCGCGCTCGCCCGTGCGAAACTGCACAAAGTCGAGCTGCGCCCGTTCCATCGAGGAGCGCGAGGTGCAGACAGGGAGCTCCCATGATTTTCGGTGAGGTGGGAGAGACGCTCGAGCTGGTCGGAGTGCTGGTCACGATGTTCTCCGGACTCGGGATCATGGTGGTGCTCGGCAAGTGGTGGGAGTCCTAGCGGCTCTGGCCGCCGCGGCGTCGATGACGGATTCGTGGGGGATGTAGATGGCCACTTCTGAGCGACCTGAGAGCCGTGGACTGGGAGACCGGATCTACGACCTCGTGTTCCACAGCGTGCTCTGGCAGTCGATCTTCCGCTCGGGGTACCCGAACACCCCACGCAACCAGATGCTCGCCATCGCGACCAACGTCTTCCTGCACCTGCACCCGACTCGAATCCACCGCACGCACGTCAAGATCACGCACACGTTCTGCCTCGGCGGGCTGTCGTTCTTCCTCTTTATCGGTCTGACGATCACCGGCGTGCTGCTGATGTTCTATTACGTGCCCTCCGTCGAGCGGGCGTACCAGGACCTGCAGAACATCCAGACCAACGTCCGGTTCGGCTTCCTGATGCGCAACATGCACCGCTGGATGGCGCACGGCATGGTGCTGATGGTGCTCCTGCACATGATGCGCGTGTTCTACACGGGTGCGTACAAGCCGCCTCGCGAGTTCAACTGGATCGTGGGCGTGGTCCTGCTCGTCCTGACGCTCCTCCTGTCCTTTACCGGCTACCTGCTGCCCTGGGATGAGCTGTCGCTCTGGGCCATCACGGTCGGCACGAACATGGTGGGGTCGGCCCCGATCCTCGGGCCCCCGCAGCAGTTCGTCCTCATCGGTGGCTTCGAGGTTGGCCCAGCTGCCCTCGTCCGGTTCTACACGCTGCACGTGATCGGCTTCCCGCTGCTCGCGGCGACGTTCATGACCGTCCACTTCTGGCGCATCCGCCGTGACGGCGGACTCGCCCGGCCGCTGTAGGAAGGGGCTCGCCGTGGCAACCGACGCCGCAACTGCTGCCTCCGCCGCCGTACGCGGCCGCGCCCGACGTCAGCGCGAGGAAGAACTCCTCGTCTGGCCGGATCTCGTCTTCATCGAGTTCATCTCGGCGCTGGTCTTCACGCTGATGTTCGTGCTCCTGTCGATCGCGATTAACTCGCCACTCCAGGACCGCGCGAACCCGGCGAACACGCCGAACCCGTCGAAGGCGCCGTGGTACTTCCTGAACCTGCAGGAGCTGCTGCTGCACATGAACCCGGCGCTCGCCGGTGTGATCGTGCCGACGGTGGCCCTGATCGCGATCGGCGCGATTCCGTACTACGACAACTCGCACGAGGGACAAGGTGAGTGGCTCTCGACGCCGGGCGCCGGGCGCCTCGTGAAGCTGGGTGCCTTCGTGGGCACCTTCGGGTCGATCGCCCTCATCCTCTGGGATGCGGCCAAGCACGTGCAGGTCTACCAGCTGATTTTCGGCAAGGGCAGCTGGCCGGCGAGCCTCAACTGGTTCAAGAGCGCTCGCGACTTCCAGGCCTGGCTCGACACGAGCGCCTACTCACCCATCCCCGAGGGTTTGCGGCGAATCCCGCTCGGCGACTACTTGCTGCGGACGGACCTGCTCGGTCTGACCGAGAAGCCTATCGACCTGACGGTCAACATCCCCGGGCTCATCGTGGAGCAGATCATCCCGGTGACCCTCATGGTCGGCTTGCCGATTCTCCTGTCGGTCTTTGCATGGCGCATCGGCTGGGCGAAGACACGACGTGACCACATGATTCTGCAGTTCTCCGGCTTCCTCGCCGTCTACTTCCTGCTGACGATCGTCGGGACTGCGTTCCGCGGTCGTGGCATGGAGCTCTACTGGCCGTGGGACAACCCGCCGGTGATTACCTAGCAGACAAGCGACTGGACGGTCGTATGCGCTCGGACTCGGACCGAGGGGGTCATCGATGACCAATCAGCCCCAGGGGGATGTCGGGGGATCCTGGCAGCAGGCCCTGGCGACGCGCAGGACTCAGCTGGCCGGTGGCGCGACGCTGCCGTCTGCCGCTGCTGCCCGGCGCCTCCCGGACATCACGCGACGTCGCTTCATCCTGCTCAACTTCTGGGCAGGGCTCGGCACGATGCTCGCGGGTTCGGTTGGCGTGCTGATCGACTTCCTCTACCCGCGAGGGGTCACGGGATTCGGCGGTCCGGTCCCGGCCGGGAAGGTCACGGATCTGGTCAAGGGCGGGTCGCCCAAGGAGTTCCCTATCGGCCAGTTCTTTCTCGTGAACCTCGATCCGGCCGAGACGCGGCCGGGAGGCTCGGGCGGCGGCGAGGGGATCCTGGCGCTGTGGCGGAAGTGCCCGCACCTCGGCTGCTCGGTGCCGTGGCGGCCCGGTTTCAACTACAACGACGACAACGGCTGGTACCGCTGCCCCTGCCACGGGTCCACCTACACCAAGGCGGGGGTGCGTGTCTTCGGTCCCGCGCCGCGCTCGATGGACACGATGGCGGTCGAGATCGATGCCGCTGGCAACATCGTCGTGCAGACGGGGCAGCGCACGCCGGGCGGGCCGGAGAACCCCCAGCGCGCGACGAAGGTCTAGGCCACGATTCCGCAGGTCGTCGACGCACAGGTCTCGAGGGATAAGGCGCAGGGATGAACACGAGCAAGCAGGTCAACGCCATGATTGGGCTACTGGGCCTGCTCGTGCTCGTGCTGGGCGCCTACGCCATCAACGAGGGGAATCGCCAGCAGGCAGCCCGCGAGGAGATCCTGGAGCGCGATATCGTCCGCGGCTCCAAGATGTTCGTGAACAACTGCCGTGGCTGCCACGGCATGGAGGGCAAGGGCTCGGAGGAGGGCGCGTTCGCGCCGGCACTCAACCGAGATTCGTTCCTCATCATCGACGAGCACAACAAGGACTTCGAGCCGACTCCGGCGGGCGACGCCGCGAAGGTGCGGACGTTCCTCCGCACGACGATCGCCTGCGGGCGCACCGGCTCGCCGATGCCCACCTGGGCCGAGCGGTACGGCGGCCCGCTCTCTGACACGAAGATCGATCAGCTCGTCACGCTGCTGACTACGCCCGGCGCGTGGGAGATCTACAAAGAGATCAGCGATGAGCACCTCGAAGAGGTCTACCCGGATATCCACGATCACGACGAGGCCTTCCAGAAGGACAAGGACGCAACGATCGTGAAGCTGGCCGACGTGCCGACGCTGTCGGTCACTGAGGCGAACTGCGGCCAGTACACGGGGACCACGGCCTCCGAGTTCCGGATTCGCGATCCGTTCGTGGCGAAGGGCTCGGCTCCGGCGACGGGCGGCGACGCGACCCCGAAGGGCAAGGCGGCGCCCTCAGGTCCGACGGTGAAGGGGCTGCCGGTTGCCGACTTCTTCAAGGCGAACTGTGCTGTGTGTCACGGGCAGAATCGCCAGGGTGGTGTCGGACCGGCCCTCACCCCGGCGCGCCTGACGCAGGCTGACGACTTCTATGCGAACACAATCGCGAACGGTCGTCCGGGGACGGCGATGCCGGCGTGGCGTCAGACGGCCAGCCTCACGGATGACGACATCAACAACCTCGTGACGTTCATCAAGACGGTGAACCCGTAGCGCATCGTGCGGTGCGCCTGAGTGGTCCGCGCCGGCTGTGTACTCGGGCGGCGCGATGTAGCTGGGTTATGTGGAGGGGGACTGCAGATGGCGACTGAGACGGGTAAGCGTTACCGGTGTCCGGACTGCGGCGCCGAGTTCATCGTGACTCGCGGAGGCGATGGCGCGCTGCGGTGCGGCACGACCGCGCTCGAGCAGGTATAAGGAGCAGCGAGATGGCTGTGGCACTCGGTAAGCGGTACCGCGACGAACTGACGAACATTGAGGTGCTGTGCATCAAGCCAGGCGAGAAGCCGGCCGATGTGAACCTCAACGTTGATGGGCGTGGCATGGAAGAGCTCCAGCCGAAGGTGCTGCCCTCGGCTGACTAGCGGTGCGAGTTTGACGCGCCACCGGAGACGAACCTACTCTGAGTACTCCTCAAAGCGTTTCCTCGCGTCGGTAGGGCATATAGGCGACTGTGACTGAAATCTTCGTCGGCGACTCCGAATCTATCGACTCCGCGCTGAAGCGCTTCAACAAGCGCGTCCAGGCGGAGGGTGTACTGACTGACGCGCGCCGTCACGAGTACTACGAGAAGCCGTCCGAGCGGCGAAAAAAGAAGGAAGCGGCCCGTAAGCGCAAGATGCGCAAGGCCGAGCGCCGGCAAGAGCAGCGCACACAACGCGGATTTGCGCGGTAGCGCAGACGCCGTCACTCGAGCCCCGGCCCAGCCGGGGTTCGTTGTTTCTGAGACAATGCCCCGGTGTCCGGTGCCTCGATAGCGTGGCTTGAGGTGTTCCATGGGAATGGCCGAGGCGTTCCGCGCGGAGCTGACGGAAGCCGTGCGCGCGCGTGACGAGTTCAAGCGCAACACGCTCCGCCTGCTGATCGCGGCCATCGACAACGCTCGGATCGCGGCGCAGCACGACCTGTCGGACGAGGAAGTCGTGCGCGTGCTGCGACGCGAGTCTCGCCAGCGCCGGGATTCCATCGAGGAGTACCGTCGCGGTAACCGCGAGGACCTGGTCGCGCAGGAGCAGGCGGAGCTGGATCTCATCGAGACGTATCTGCCGGCGCTGCTTTCCGATGACGAGCTGCGGGAGGCAGCGCTGAGCGTCGTTGGCGAGGTGGGCGCGACGGGGCTCGGCGACATCGGCAAGGTCATGGGGCCACTGCTGAAGCGGCTGGGTGACCGCGCCGACGGCCGCCGCGCGAACGAGGTGGTCCGCGAGCTGCTCGCCGCGCGCTAGCGTGATGCGCACAGCAACGGCACGTGCATGGTAAGCGCCTCTGGTAGCCGTCCGACGGCGCGCTTCCAGTCGCTTCCCCCGCGGGAGCGGGCAGTGCTGTTCGCGCTGCTCGTGGCGTGGCTGGTCTTCGCCGGTCTGTATCCGTGGTTCCCAGGCGTCCAGCGCTTCGAGGTCGGCACGGTGCCGACCGTCGAGTTGCATGCGCCTCGCGATGTCTCCTACGTGTCGGACGTGCTGACGCGCCAGCGGCGCGAGGAAGCGGGTGCTTCCGTTGCCGAGGTGCGCGTGTTCGATCCGGCGGTGCGGGCGCGGCGCGTCGCGGACCTGGACCGGCGCCTCGAACGTATCGACGTCGTCCGGCGCGACGTGACGCTCTCGGCAGCGGCGCGCGAGTCGGCGGTTCGGTCGCTGGGTGAGGACGTGCTGTCCGAGCGCAGCGCTGCCGCGCTCGTGGCGGCCTCGGAGACGCAGTGGCGCGCCGTGGTGGAGCAGGCGCGTGCCGCACTCGGCCGGGCGCTGGCGTCGCCGCTGGGAAGCACTGCCGACGTGGACGCGCAGCGGCTGCAGCTCGCGGGGTTCCTGCCGCCCGAGCTCGGACCCGATCTCGCCGGGGCGACGGTCGAACTCGCGTCGCCGTTCGTGGCCGAGACGGTCGCACTCGACCGGGAGCGCACCGCCACGCTGCGCGCCGAAGCGATGGCGCGCGTCGAACCCGTCGAGGTGTCGGTGGCTGCCAACGATGTCGTGGTGCGGCCGGGGCAAGCGCTCACCGCCCTCGACATCGAACGGCTGGACTGGCTGGGGCTGCGCTCGCGGCCGCTGTCGCCTTCGGCGGTGCTGGCGACGGCGGCGGTCAGCGCGCTCGTGGGCGCTTGCTGGGGAGGATTCCTGTTCGTGATGCGGCCGCTGGGCCTGCGACGCCTGCTCCACATGGCGCTGGCGGCGGTCATGCTCGGGGTTCCGTTCGCGATGCTGCGCGTGGCGCTGCCGTTCGTACTGCCGGATGGCGCAAACCACTACCTGTGGAGCGCGCTCCCCATTGCGGTGGTGGCGATGACTGCCGCCGTGCTGCTCGACCCCGTGAGTGCCCTGATGGTGGCCGTCACGATCGCCGTGGGGGTAGGGTTCCTGGCTACGAACATCCCGCCCGAGAACGGGCCGCTGCTCGCGCAGGACGCGATGCGCCTCGTCCTGCACGTGGCGGCGAGCTCGATCGCTGGCCTGCTGGTCGCTGCGCAGACCGACCGCGTGCAACGGTTCCTGGCCGCAGGAGCGGCGGCAGGACTTGCGGGAGCGTGCGTGCTTCTCGCGTTCTGGCTCCTGAACCCGGCACGAACGCTGCAGGACCTGCCGTGGATCCTGGGCGCGTCAGCTCTCGGCGGAGTGGGCTCGGGTGTCCTGACGCTCGCCGCGATGGTCGGACTCAGCCGCCCGTTCGGGGTGATCACGCGCATTCGATTGCTCGAGCTGGCGCAGCTGAGCCACCCTCTACTGCGGCGCCTGCAGGACGAGGCGCCGGGGACGTTCCAGCACGCCGTGCTCGTGGGGAACCTCGCGGAGCGCGCCGCGGACCGCATCGGCGCGAACGCGCAGCTCGCGCGCGTGGGGGCGTACTACCACGATGTCGGCAAGCTCGTCGCTCCGTCCTTCTTCGTTGAGAACGTGCACCCCGATGCCAATCCCCACGAGGGTCTCGACCCCGTGCAGAGCACCCGGGTCATCCATCAGCACGTCACCGCCGGATTGGAGCTCGCGCGGCGCGCAGGGTTGCCGCCCGCGGTCACGCAGTTCATCCCCGAGCACCACGGGACGCGCCTCATGACGTTCTTCTATCGACGTGCGGCGGAGAGCGACCCCGATGTCGATGTGGAGTTGTTCCGCTACCCAGGGCCTCGCCCGAGCTCCCGCGAGAGCGCGCTGGTCATGATCGCGGACGCCTGCGAAGCGACGGTGCGTGCGAGCATCGACCGTACCGAGGAGCGCATTCGCGCGATCGTGGACAGCGTGATCCGGGAGCGCATCGAGGAGCACCAGTTCGACGAGTGCGACGTGTCGATGCGTGACCTCGCCGCCGTGGCCGATTCCTTCACGCGCTCGCTCGCGGCGGTGTACCACCCGCGAGTCCCGTACCCCCAGCCCACCACGCGCGAACTCGATGCGCGACGGGTGGAGGCGTTGCCTCCGCCCCCGTCCGCGCGCGCCGAAGCCCCTCGGTCGCTGGGCGTGCCGGGCACGGACGACGCCTAGGGCGGTAGCCGCGAACCGAGCCTATACTCGCGCCCAGGAGGCATCGATGCGCGCGGCTGTGCTTGTGTTCCCCGGCACGTGGAGCGATTCGGACTGCGTGTACGCCCTCGAGCAGGTCGGCGTGCCGTCGCGTCGCGTGTGGCACCGCGAGACGCGCATCGACCCCGACGAGCTGGTCGTCCTCGCTGGCGGCTTTTCGTACGGCGACTATCTCCGCTGCGGCGCGATCGCGCGGTTCTCCCCGATCATGAGTGCGGTGCAGGCGCACGCCGCTCGCGGCGGGCTGGTCATCGGGATCTGCAATGGCTTCCAGATCCTCTGCGAGGCCGGGATGTTGCCCGGTGTGCTGATGCGGAACGCCTCGTTGCAGTTCCGCTGCCAGGACGTCCACCTCCGTGCGGACAGCCTTGCGTCGCCGTTCACGCAGGGGCTCGATCCCACCCGTGCGCTCCGGGTGCCGATCTCGCACGGCGAGGGGAACTATTTCGCGGACGACGCCACCCTGGATCGCCTCGAGGCCACGGGGCGCGTGGCATTCCGCTACTGCGACGCGTCCGGTGCGGTGACTCCGGAGGCGAATCCGAACGGGTCCTTGCGCAATATTGCAGGCGTGCTGAACGAGGCAGGCAACGTGCTGGGGATGATGCCGCACCCGGAGCGCGCCTGCGATCCGCGCCTTGGTGGCGACGATGGAAACGCAATCTGGCGTTCAGTGCTTGGGGCCGTAGGGGTTTCCGCCCGCTGAACTCAGAAGAAAATCCTTCCGTGATGTCTGCATACCAGTTGAGGGTAACGGCGCTCGGCCGTAGCCTTTTTCTGGTCCGGTGCCGCTGTGCGGCCCGGTGCGCACCGGGTGAACGCAAGGAGAAGATTGCTATGGTTTCGAAGCGCTGGGCACAGGTCGGACTGGCTCTAATCGTCGCGGGCTCCGCCGTAGGCGCCGCTTGCTCCGGGGGCGAAGAAGAGGCCCCGAAGGCGACCGGCACCACCAAGGCTGCGACTGCCGCCGCCACCACCAAGGCCACGTCTGCTGCCTCGACGCCGACGGCTGCGCCGAAGGCTGCCACGACTGCCGCCACGGCTGCGTCGACCGCCGCCGCGAAGGCCTCTCCGACCGCAGCCGCGAAGTAACTTCGCTGCTCGCTTGAGACTCTGAGCTGCCGCCCAACCGGGCGGCAGCTTCGTGTTGTCCGGAACGCCCCTCTCTCCGGGCGTGGTCGTCGCGGCCGCTCCGCTTCTCGCTCCTCCCCCGCACCCCTTGCTACCCTCGTGGCTCCTGACGCCGAGTCCGAGGAGCCGTCGTGACCGTCGATGACCACACGCTCGCCCAGGTTGCGATGTCCCGCGACGAGTACGCGCGACTGCTCGATCTGCTCGACCGCGAGCCCACAGAGGTCGAGCTCGGCATGGCCGGCGCGCTGTGGTCGGAGCACTGCGGCTACAAGCACACGAGGCCGTTGTTCAAGCACTTTCCGACGACCGGCCAGTACGTCCTGACGAAGGTCGGCGAGGAGAACGCGGGCGCGATCGACCTCGGTGACGGCTGGTGCGCGGTGTTCAAGATGGAGTCGCACAACCACCCGAGCGCCATCGAGCCCTACGAGGGCGCGGCGACCGGGGTCGGGGGCATCCTCCGCGACATCTTCGCGATGGGTATGCGGCCGATCGCGCTGCTCGACTCCCTGCGGTTCGGGCCGCTCTCAATCTCGCACAACCGGCGGCTATTCAAGGGCGTCGTCGCGGGCATCGGCGGGTACGGCAACTGCATCGGCGTCCCCACAGTCGGCGGTGAGGTGCAGATGCACCCGGCGTACTCGGGCAACCCGCTCGTCAACGCGATGTGCGTTGGCATCGGGCGACGCGAACACCTGCTGTCGGCGGCCGCCCGAGGCGTCGGCAACCCGCTCGTGCTGGTCGGCGCCGACACGGGGCGCGATGGCATTCACGGCGCGACGTTCGCATCCGTTGAGCTCGATGAGGACTCGGATCAGCGCCGGCCCGCCGTCCAGGTGGGCAACCCCTTCATGGAAAAGCTCCTGATGGAGGCCTGCGTCGAGCTGGCAGAGCAGCACCGTGACTGGATCGAGGGCCTGCAGGACCTCGGGGCGGCGGGGCTGACTTCGAGTGCAGTCGAGTCCGCGAACCGCGCCGGTACGGGCTTCGAACTCGACGTGGCGCTGGTCCCGCGGCGAGAGCGCCAGATGACCCCTTACGAGGTGATGCTGTCCGAGTCTCAGGAGCGCATGCTCGTGATCCCGAAGCGCGAGCATCTTGACGACGTGCTGGCGCTGTTCCGGAAGTGGGAGTTGCACGCCGACGTCGTCGGGCGCGTCACCGACGACCAGATGGCAACGATCCGGGACGGCGACGCCGTGGTCGCGCGGATCCCGATCGCGGTCCTCAGCGACCCTCCCCAGTACGACCTCGAGCCGATTCGCCCGGCCGAGCTCGACCGGCTCCACGCCGAGGACCTTGAGGCGCACCCCGATCTCGCGCCCGCCGAGGCGAGTGCGGCGGTCCTGCGGTTGCTGGGCTCGGAGAACATCGCGAGTCGCCGCTGGATCTTCCGGCAGTATGACCACCAGGTCCTGAATCACACTGTCGTCCGCCCCGGGGGCGACGCCGCCGTGCTCTGGCTCCGCGGCACGTCTCGAGGCATCGCCGTCGCGACGGACTGCAACGGCCGTTTCGTGGCCCTCGAGCCGCGTGTTGGGGCGGCCATGGCGGTGGCCGAGGCGGCGCGAAACGTCGTCGCCACCGGGGCGACGCCGGCGGCGATCACGGACTGCCTGAACTTCGGGAACCCGGAGAAGCCCGGGGTCGCGTACCAGATCGAGCAGTCGATCCTCGGGCTCTCCGATGCCGCGCGTGCCCTCGGCACACCGGTGATCTCCGGGAACGCCTCGCTGTACAACGAGGTGCCCGAGGCCGCGGTGCTCCCCACGCCCGCGATCGGGCTCGTGGGCGTGATCGAGGACATCGAGCGCCATCTCGAGATCGGCTTCCACGCGGGCGACACGGTCGTGCTCGTCGGTGCCGCGCTCGCGCAGCCTGCTCAGACGCTCGCTGGCTCCGAGTACCAGGCGCTCACGCTCGGACGTGCGGCGGGCCGCCCCTCGATCGATCTCGGCCTGGAGGTGCGGGTGCAGCGCCTCGTACTCGATGCGCATCGGCGCGGCTTGCTCACAAGTGCCCACGACTGTGCCGACGGCGGCCTGGCGGTGGCGCTGGCCGAGTCCTGCATGGCCGGTGGCGTCGGGCTGCGTGGCGGCTCACCTGACCTGGGTGCTCGACTCGACGCCGCGCTCTTCGGCGAGGCGCCCTCGCGGTTCGTGGTGGGCACGAGGGATGTCGCCGGGCTGATGGAGCTTGCGCGCGCGGCGGAGGTACCCGCGGTCGTGCTCGGCGAGGCCGGCGGTACGGTCCTCGCGATCGGTCCGGTCGCGCTCGACGTTGCCGTCGTGGTCGAGACGTACGAGCGTGCCCTGCCGGATCTCCTGTCGGGCGTCGACTCCGAGTAGGGCTCGCCACCGCGCTCCGAGCGCTGCCGCACGCTGCGGCGCTGGCTCGCCTCCTTGACCTTCGAGTAGCTCGAAGGTCTACCCTCGATGCTGCGGAAGTACCGAGGGATGTCATGCGCGTATCTGAACTGGCCCGGCGCATCGGCGTACGGCCAAGCGCCATTCGCTTCTACGAGTCGGAGGGCATCCTCCCCGACCCTGGTCGAGGACCCAACGGATATCGCGACTACAG
>CADEHD010000009.1:0-5095 GCA_902827055.1 uncultured Chloroflexota bacterium
CCACCAGGCCCGTCGCCTCGATCGCCGCGAAGACGCTGGCAAGGCCGACGGTCTCCGACACGCCGAGCAGCACGATGCCGGCGCAGAGCAGCACCACGACCACGGCGATCGCTGTCGGTGAGACATCGATGAAGGCGGCCATGTACCGGGCGAATCCGAGTGCGACAGCCGGCGCCGCGACGGCGTTCACGGCCACGTCCATCCAACCGGTGACGAAGCCCACGCGCGGACCGAATGCCACACGCGCATACGCCGAGGCGGCCCCGGCCTCGGGGAGCAGCGCCGTCAACTCGGCGTACGCCAGGCCGGTGCCCGCCGCCAGGAACGCCCCCACGAGGAACGCAAGCCAGACACCGTTGCCCGCGACCCCGGACGCCTCGCCAATGAGTACGTAGATGCCCGCACCGAGCACGATCCCGATGCCCGATGCCGACGCACCCAGGAGTCCCACGCGCCGGTGCAGCTGCCCGTCGCCCACCTGCCGAGCGCCCTCGACCGTCATGACGCGCACCGCCGAGGGAAGTTCATGACGCGAGGGTACGCCCGCGGTCAGGCGGTGTCTGGTGACCTCCTCCTCTCGATGCACCTCCCGATGCCATGCAGGCATTGCGGCGCATGCGAGGCTGGAGGCAGCCCTGCGCGCGCGAACCCTCGTGCCATCTGCCCACAACCTGTCGATGGCCGACAGGACGATCTGACAGAGAGTTGCGAAGGTGCAGACGCCCCGAGCCAATCGGTCGCGTTACCTTGAGACCCGCGCCACGAAGGCGTTGTGGATACCGAGCAGGGAGTGCTGGTGCAGAGCGAACAGCTCGTCCTCGCAGTTGACGACGAACCGGCGTCGCTCCGGGTAGTCAAGATCTGTCTGCGGGAAGAGGGCTTCCGAGTCCTCACCGCATCCTCCGCCGACGAAGCACTGCGGCTCGCCGAGCAGTACCGCCCCGACGTCGCCGTCCTGGACGTGATGATGCCGGGCACGGACGGCCTCGAGCTGATGCGCGAGCTCCGCGCGCGCGGGAGCCTCCCGATCATCCTCCTCACCGGCCGGTCCGGTGACCGCGACAAGGTACACGGCCTCGACCTCGGCGCTGACGATTACGTCGTCAAGCCGTTCAACCCCGAGGAACTGGGCGCACGCGTGCGCGCCGTCCTGCGTCGCAGCATCGCGAACGCCAGCCCTCCCGAGGTGGTGCGCGTGGGCGATCTCGAGATTGACCTCGACCGCCGGCTCGTCAAGCGCGGTGGTGAACTCATCGCGCTGACGCGTACCGAGTGGATGCTCCTCCACCACCTGGCCGCGAACCCCGGCAAGGTGATGCTCAACACCGAGCTGCTCACGAAGGTGTGGGGCACGGAGTATCGCGAGGACTTCCAGTACCTCCGCGTCTGGGTGTCGCGCCTGCGCCGCAAGCTCGGTGACTTCGAGCTCATCCGCACGTTCCAGGGCATCGGCTACATGCTGGTCATGCAGTCCGGCGACGGAGACGTGTCGCCGCCGCTGGCGGAGATCGACACGCGGGAAGTCGAGTCGTCCGCTGACACCGCACCGGTCACCCGAGCAAGCTGAGCGCCCATCGCAGACCGACCCGCTCGGTCAGGCTACTCGCCACCGCTCGCTGTCTAGTTATGTATTGACACCTCGGGGTAACGTGTCAGTTAGGCAGGGTGTGGTCTCCCGCCTCGTCGACGCGCTGCGTGCGCTCGGCGCCAGGCGGAACAACGGGCGAGGGAGCGCGCAGGTCATGGAGGACGCACCGGCACGCGCCCTGGAGTCGGCAATCGCCGAGACGGACTCGCCACTGCTCATCGTGGCAGACTCCGGCACGCTGCTCGCCGCGAACGACGCCTACCGTCACACCTTTGGCCCCCCGCCCACCAGCCTCGACGGCCTCCGCGCACTGAGCGCGGGACTGCACAGCGCCCGAGATACAGCCGCCGTCGCCATCGACCTTGCCGCGTTATTGCGCGAAGCGCGCCCTGCGAGTGGCATCGCCACGCTCCGCGGCGCCCAGGGCACATCGGTCCTGACCGGTTACAGCGTCACACCCATCGGCCAGAAAGCGCCGTATGAGAGCGCGATCCTCGCGCTCCAGCCGCTGGAGAGTCCGACGCTGACGCCCGAGCCTGCCTTCACCGCTGTGAGCGAGAGCGCACCCTGCCTGGTCTGGGTTGCTGCACCCGACGGCTCGGTCATGTTCCGCAATCGCGGGTGGGCCGGCGCGAGCGACACCTCCTCGGCCGCGCTCAACGCGCTCCACCCTGACGATGTCGATCGCTGTCGCGCGCTCTGGGAGTCGGCCGTTCGCGAGGGCGTCGTCTACGAGGCGACCGCGCGCCATCGGGTGGGTAGCGAGTACCACGAGTTCCTGACCCGCGCCGCGCCGCTCGCGGCCGAGTCCGGCGAGGTGATCGCGTGGCTGGGGACAACCACCGAGGTCGGGGCGCCGGGCACCGAGGCCGTCGCCGAGCCGTCGCAGGATAGCGCCGCAACCCTGGCGATCGCGTCACACGAGCTGCGCGCGCCGCTCGCGGTGCTGCGCGGCATGGCGCAGATCACGCGCCGACGCGCGGACAGCCAGCAGCTGACGAGCGACGAACTGCGCGAGGCGCTCGCGATGATCGAAACGCAGTCCGACCACGCGCTCATCCTCGTCGAGCAGCTCCTCGACCACGCGCGTCTCGGCATCGGCAAACTCGAGCTCAGCCGCGCGTCTTGCGACGTGACCGACCTCGTGCGCGGGATCGTCGACCGCGTCGGCGCCGCCCATGAGGGGTACACGATCGAACTGCGCGACGCCGGACCGGTGCACGCAAGCATCGACGCGCATCGGATCGAGCAGGTGGTCATGAACCTCCTCGACAACGCCATCAAGTTCAGCTCTCCAGAGGGCCGCATCGACGTGCGGGTCGTCCGAGTCGTGAGCGGCGCGACGGACGTGGCCGAGATCGCGGTGCGCGACCGCGGCCGGGGTATCCCGACGACCGAGCGTTCCCTGATCTTCGAGCGGTTCCACCAGGTGACGCGCGACGACGCTACGAAGGGCCTGGGGCTGGGCCTGGCGATCAGCAGGGAGATTGTCGAACTCCATGGCGGCACGATGTCCGTTGGCACGCCGCGCGGTGGCGGTGCCCGGTTCGTCGTCCGCCTCCCGATCCGGCAGCCTGCCGAGGCGCAGGACCCGCAGGGAATCAGTCGTTAGCGCGCCTCCGCGTCAAGACACCGCCTGACGACATCGAGGATCCGATCGACATCGAACGGCTTCCCGAGCCGGCCCGCCGCCCACGGCAGCGCATCGCCCGCGGCATCGACATCCGCGGACAGAACGACCAGGGGCACGGGCTCGCGGTGGCGCGCCTGGTACTCGCGAGCGAACGTCGCGCCATCCATGCCCGGCATGTGCAGGTCGAGGACGATCAGAGCAGGCCGAGGACCGTCCTCGGCACTCAACGAGGAGAGCGCGCCCGCCGCATCCTGGGTCGTCAGCACCGCGTACCCCTCGGCCTCAAACAATGCTCTGGCAACTCGACACATGCCTGGGTCATCGTCGATGACGAGAATGAGTGGCGGCGTATGATTCATTCGCTCTTCCGGCTCGCGGGGTGCACGATGGCATCCCAATGATTGACCGATTATAGAGTGCCACGCGGGCGGAGCCCGCGGTCAGGGAGACTCAGACGAACGGACTCGTTGGCGGCGACCTGCCTGACCAGGCTCTCCAGGAGGCCCTCGAATCCGAGGACCGGCGCCGCGAGGAAATCCTCGCTCGGGGCGCGCACGAGTTACTCAACCCGCTCGCGAACGTCCTGGGCTTCGCGCACGTCCTCAACCGCCTCGCGGCGAACCGCCCGACCGACTGGAGCCCCGAGTCGCGCACGAGCATCTCGATGCTCGTGGGGGAGGCTGAGCGCCTGAAGACCGTCACCGAGGCCTTCGTGGAGCTGCTGCGCCTGCGCGACGGTGTGTTCCGCCTCTCCCTGAGCGACGTCGAGGTCGATGCCGTGGTCCACGAGGAAGTGCGGACCCTGGGACGACGCTGGCCCGGCGCGCGAGTCGGCGAGGACTACGGCGACACCGCGGCAGTTGTGCGCAGCGATGAGTTGCGTTTGCGCTTCGTCATCCGCGCCATCCTCGACAGCGCGATGAGGTCCGCCGGGGGTGCGCCCGGCCGCATCTCGGTCACCCGCTCCCCGATCGGCGGTGCGCGCATTGTCGTGCGCGTGCCGGTGCTGGAGACGCACTCGGCGGCGCTCATCGTCGGGGGTGGATTCGATGACCCGGCGCTGGACGAGGAGCTCTCGGCCGACCTCGACCTTGCCGCCGCGGTGACGAGGAAGATCGCGCGACACCTCGGGCTCTCGATCGCCCTCGTGCGCCAGGCGGGGCAGATCGGCGCCGACATGGTGATCGCGATCCCACCGGCGGTCTAGCGAGCAGCCGTCGGGACGACGGGCGAGGCGACTACCAGCGTGTCTGCGGACGGCGGGCCGCCAGTCCGCGGGCGAGCGCCACGATGACGATCCCCGCGGTGGCGAGCATGGCGGCGAACCCCGGCAGCACGGTCAGCAGCGGCGAGGGCTGAATCGCCTCGTCGGGCGGTGCGTCAGCGGCCGTCGAGGCGGTATCCAACCGTTGCACGGATGCGGGCGCGTGCCCCCGGGTGAAGTCTGCCAGCACCTCGAGCGAGCGCGTCCCCAGCTTTCCGCTGGGCTCGATATGCGTGTTCTCATCGAACTCATTCCAGCTCACGATGCCCAGGGCGTCCGGATCGGACTCGAGCGCCGTCTCAATCGCCTCGCGGAACGTGCGCCCCTCGAACCGATCGATGACGCGCGTGGCGCCCAGCAGCGAGGCATCGAATCCCGGTGCCGCCGGGGCGATCCATATCCCTCTCCCGACCGCCTCACGGAGGCTGCCGAGCCGCTGCACGTGCGCCTCGCGGCGCCCCGGGTCCGCGGAGGACCAGTAGTACGCGTTGCCATCGACCGCGGAGGCGACGCGCTGGTACCCCTCGGCGTCCCGCTCCGAGGCGAGCAACAGCATGCCCAGCGTCTGCCCCGGGTCGCGGGGGTCGCGCGGGTGGGCGAGTCGGTGCTG
>CADEHD010000009.1:5105-18679 GCA_902827055.1 uncultured Chloroflexota bacterium
CCGGAGATCTCCCACGTGCCATCGAGGATCACAAGCGGCTGGCCGAACACGTCGAACACCGGGTCGCGAGCCCAGCGCTCGGCGAAGAAGTCGAGGTCGGCCGCCACCTGCGCGATCGGCAGCGGCCGGCGGTTCGCATCGAGCGCGGCGTACTGGATCGCAAGCTTGAAGTTCTGAGCGCGCGCCTCCTGCACCAGGAGGTCGAGGCTGTGATTGAGCGCCTCGCTCGACCGCCAGTGCACGATGAACGCACGGATGCCAGCGTCTCGCGCCATCCGAATATGCTCGCGCACCACCTCAGGCGAATCGCTGGTGTATCGCCCGAGGGCAGGAGCGTCGCGCTTGTGCAACCACCACGTCTCGGAAGTGTGCTCGATGAAGTAGTACGCGAGGACCGGCACATTCGGCGCCGCCTGCGCGTGGCCCAGGACGGCCACCTCGCGGCTGACCTCGGCGGCCTGGGCGCGGGTCGTCAACGAATTCGCCGTCGACACCAGCGTGAGGGTCGCGGCACAAGCCAGCGCGAGCACCACGACCGCTGCCCCACACCGACTCCGGATCGTGCTCGCCCGTACCCTAGGCACTGGCGGGCTCCGCATTCCCGCCGCGCCGCCACGCTGCGAGGGCGAGCAGGCAGGCTCCGAACGCTGCCAGGCCGTACAGCGTCGCGACCGGCAGCAGGGAAGCGCGCGGGGCGACCGGCACTCGCGAGTCAGTGAGGAAGACGGGCGGACGTGGTGGCACCGTGAAGTCGAAGGCACCTCGAATGCTGTTCGCGCTCGCATCCCGCGTCGCCAGCGGCTGGAGGTCCCAGTTCTCCTCGATGAAGCGCAGGAACGAGGTGAAATCGAGCTCGGTGTGGTCCACCACCCCCTGCCGCGCGTACGCCGAGACCAGCAGCGCGGGCACACGGAACCCGTAGCCATCGCGGTCGACCTGCGGCGGTGCCACATGGTCATACCAGCCACCGGCGCTGTCGTAGGTCCACGCGAACGCGGACGACTCCCAGTACCGCGAGCGCATGAGCGTGGTCACGAGGTTCCGCACGAGCGACTGGCCGGCCGCCACGCTGCCCGGAGGGTGCTCGCTGGAGCTCGCGGGCACGATGTAGGCCACGCTGGGCAGCGTGCCCCGGTCGAGGTCCGCGAAGTACTCGGACAGGTCCACGATGCGCCCGTTGAGCGCAGGGTCATCGAGGAAGCGGTTGATAGCCAGCAGCGGCACCCACGCGACCTGCGCGCGACGGTTCTCGGGCGCGCGCGACAGGGTGCGGTAGGTCACCGCGGGGTCGTAGTCCTCGACGTAGACACGCCACGAGACGCCGGCCTGGCTCAGCCGGTCGAAGATCGTCGGCACGTTGGGCTGCACTCCGCCCGTCGGGACCTGCTCGTGGCCCGCGGCCGTCCCGGCCATCCAGAAGAGGTGGTTCGGGAAGCTGCCACCGCGGGAGGACTGGAAGAACCGGTCGAAGAGCACGAAGTTGTCGGCGAGGTTCCAGTAGTAGGGGATGTGGCGGTCGTCGTAGAAGCCCATCGCGGCATCGGGGTCGAGGCCAGCGCGCACCGCGGCCTGCACGAACCCGTCCATCTGCCCGTCGCGGTACTGGGTGACGAACGCCGTGGCGTCGTGCGGCAGGTCGACGGACGGCGTGGTGCTCATGTGGGTGGGTCGGAGGCAGGGCGAGTCGGCGCTCCCCGGATTCGAGGGGATGCACGTGTCGGCCGGGATGCCGTCCGCTCCGGGGTACGTCCCGAAGTAGTTGTCGAACGAGTGATTCTGCTGCATCAGGACGACGAAGTGCTCGATGGGTGTCCGCGCGTCACGAACCGACTGTGCGCCGGCGGGCGCCCCACCGGCGGCCGTCGCCCACGTGGCGAGGGCCACGACCAGCACGACAGCGCCGCGAGCGATCACGGTCGCACCTCGAACACGATGGTGATCGGGAACGTCGAGCGCACGCCGTCCGAGTCGCGCTCGCCCTCGAAGCGATAGATCTCGCGGCCGTTGTATCGCTCCGCGTACGCAAGCAGTCGATCCGAGGCCTCGGGTTGCGACCCCGCCGAGTACGCCTCCCACACGATGTACTGGATGGCAGAGTGGCGAATCAGCAGGTCCGGGTTCGCGACGGGCGTTCGCCCGGGCACGAACGCGGCGTCGGGATCGCCGACCAGCCCCAGGCTCTGACGCCGCCCGTAGAACTCGAGGACTTCCGCAAACGAGGTGTCGGTCGTGAGCAGCGTCGCGCCGCGCGGAACGTGCTCGTCAACCCACAACGCCGAATCGCGTGCACCGATCAGGCCCGGCAGCTGCCCCGACCCCGCTACGGCCGGGACGATCCCCAGCGCGAGAACCGATGACCCGGCAAGCACGCCGCAGGCAACGGCGATGGCGGCAAGCTGACTCGACTGCCGAAGCGGCCTGCCGAGCACCGTCGAGAGATCGGCGAGGGGGCGCGCCGCGAGGATCGCGAGCGGCGGAGCGATGCCTGCGAGTCGGGCGAACGCTCGCTCAGGCCAGATGAGCAGGAGGACGAACGGCACGACAATCCACGCGCCGAGCAGGGCCTCGGACCATGACACCTGTCGGCGGGCTAGCACGGCCGCCGCGAGCAGGCCCACAAGGACGGAGGCGCCGAGCGCCGGTACCACCTCGACGAAGTACACGTACCAGGTGCCCTGGCCAGCGATCAGCTCGCTCGCGATCGCACCGCCCCAGACCGCCCCCTGCCCGTTGAACAGGTACGAGAGGGGCTGTGCGAGGGCAACGAGGCAGAACGTCATCGCCGACAGGACGAGTGTGCGACGGCCCACGGACTTCCAGCGTGCATGCGCAACCACCAGGAAGAACGGCGCCACGAACACGACGACAGACACCTCGGTCGCCACGGCGAGCCCCAGGAGCGCGGCCGCCACGGGGATCCACTGCGCGCGCTCGGTCCTGGCGAAGTACGCGGTGGTGGCAAGCGCAAGCGTGAGCAGAAGCCCCGCGAGGACATCGGAACTCACGAGCCGCGACACGAGCAGGTGGTACGGCATGAACCCCAGCAACAGACTCGCGACGACCGCCTCGCGGGTGCCGTAGAGGTTGCGCGCCGCGAGGTAGGTTGCGCCCACCGTCAGTACTCCGAGCACCGCCACCACCACGCGTGCGGTCAGGTCCGTCGCCCCGAACAGGCCCAGCGCGGCCCCCAGGACGAGGTCGAAGAACTGCCCATCCCCCCGCGCGGATGGGAACAGGTCCGTGAACGCGGACAACCCCACCAGCGACGCGGCCTCACCAGCAGCGGAGGCCTCGCGACTGTCGAGACCCACAGCGGTGAGCCCCCAGAAGCGAAGCGCGAAGGCGAGCACAGTGCCGGCCACAAGTAGCCCCGCAAGGACTGGCTCCGCGCGCACGCGCTCGACCAGCGCCGGGGGCGGCGCCGCGAGGACGAGCATGGGCTCGCTGGTCGCCGTGCGAGGCACGCCGCGCGCGGCAGAGGCATCGATGTTGACGCCCCACCGACTGGGCCGAGTCTCGCCAGGCTCTGGAGGGGTAACTTGTGCGGTCAGGCTCCGAGAATCCGTTCTGATGTCGTCGCCGACGAGTCAGCGAATAGGCTCAAGAGCTGCAAGTAACCAACAGATCAGCCTCGGTCACCGGGGCATCCATGAAGGGCGCCCGCGAGCTCGAGTCTGCCTGTCAATCCTACCCGCACGGCGGTGGTGTAGTGGTGGAGCGTTAGATCGAACCTTCGAACCCTCAACCGCTACCGACGCCCGACCAGTCCTCGACGGCCCATTCGGTACAGTGAACGGGCGGGATTCGAGGGTCCGGGAGGACAGTGCATGCGAGCGGTCATCCTTGCCGGTGGCGAAGGGACGAGACTACGTCCGCTCACGCTCGATGTTCCCAAGCAACTGGTGCCCATCCTCAACCGACCATTCATCGAACACCAGCTCGGCTACCTCCGTCGTTACGGGGTCCATCGAGTCACGCTGGCACTCACCCGCAATGCGCACAGCGAACGCCTCCGCGCCGCCCTCGGAGAGCATGCGTGCGGCGTCCAGGTCGAGTACGCCTATGAGGACGAACCGCTCGGCTCCGGCGGCGCCATCGCGGGCGCCGCTGCTGGCTGGGGTGAGCCGTTCCTGGTCTGCAATGGCGACATCGTCACCGATGTGGACCTCGGGGCGCTGGTGCAGGCCCACCAGGACGCCGAGGCTGAGTTGACGATCTTCCTCCACGCCGTGGAGAACCCCTCGGCGTACGGGGTGGTGGCGCTGAACGAGCGGAGCGAAGTCGTTCGCTTCGTCGAGAAGCCGCCGGCCGGATCGGAACCCTCGAACCTCGTGAACGCGGGCATCTGGCTCTTCGAGCCGCACCTGCTCCGCGAGATGTCGGCCACGCGCTTCAACCGCGTCGAGGACGAGTTGTTCCCGACCCTCGCCCTGAGCGGGCGTCGAGTCCTCGGGTACCGCGCGCCCGCCTACTGGCGCGACATTGGCACGCCGCACACCTACCTCGAGGCCAACCTCGATGCCCTCGCGGGCCGAGTCGCCGAACTCGCGGCGCGTGGCACGCGGACACACGACGCGCTGGCACTCGACTCCGTACACGTGGACCCCACGGCGACGATTCGCCGTGCCGTACTCGGTGCGTCGGTCGCTGCGGGCGCGCGGGCGCTGATCGAAGACGCCGTGCTCTGGGATGGCGTCCAGGTCGGCGCGGGCGCGGTCGTGCGCGACTCCGTGATTGCGGCGGGCGCCGTGATCGCCGCACGCGCTGTGATCGAGGGCCGCACGCTCGGGCCCGGCGAGCGAGCCTAGGCCACCACGCCGTCCTGGCCCCGAACAGCGGGCCTTGGCCGACCCCTGGGGCTAGTGCAGGGCGGGCACGCGGACCAGGTCGCGCTTGAATCGCTCCAGCACGGCGGTGTCTGAGGGGTCCACGCCCTCCGTCATCGCCAGCTCCAGCGACAGCCAGTCGCCGAGCAGCGCCCCACGCAGCATCACGTCCAGCGGCGAGACGCCTGGCACGAGCACGCGCTCATAAGCGAGGCCATGCTCCCGCAGCAGCTGCTCGGTCAGGTCGACCCGGCGCCTCGACCGCTCGTTCGACAACTCCGAGTCGAGCAGCATCGCGACGATCGCACCCGCGCGATGGTCGGTGAGGGCCAGCAGGAAGTTGTGGTTGATCTCGGGAATCTCGCCGAAGAACGCGACGCGCTTGGAGTTCTCGTTCATCTGGTTCGCCCAGCGACGAGCCACCGGCGCCAGGTGCCCGGCCCCGATGATGAACGGGAGGCGCTCGGCGAGGGGCGGCGCGAGCACCGTCGCGAACGCCTGCAGCACCGGTGCCTGCGACTCCAGCGCGTCGAGCGCCCGCTCGACCTCCGTCTCAAGGTGTTGGGCGACGCCGACCCGCGTCAGCAGCCCGAGCACGGGCAGGAACCCGAACTCCCAGGCCGTGCGGGGCGGCCCCTCGCACTCGTACTCGATGACCTCGGCGCCGAGACCCGCCGCGAGGCTCGTCAGGTGCCCGCCAGTGCTGAGGATGAGCTTGTGCGCATCCCGGGCCTCCGGCGACTGCATCGCCGCGAGGGTCTCCTCGGTGTTCCCAGAGAACGAGCTCGCGATAACGAGCGTGTCCGGGTCGCACGGGGGCAGCATGTAGTCCCGAACCACCTCGACCGGCAGGACGTCGCGCAGCGCCGCCCGAAGGAAGTCCGCGCCGATAGCCGACCCACCCATGCCACAGACCACGATGCGCCTCGGGGCGGCGAGTGGCGTCGCGTATGCCCAGTCGCGCCCCAGCGTCCACGCCTGGCGCGCCTCTGTGGGAAACAGCTGGATGCGTCGCGCCATCGGATCGGCGAGACCACCGACGCTGCCCGGTGCGGGCCGAGGCTCCATGATGACCATAGGTACTCCCCAGCTCAGGACCCGATATGCGATGCTAGACGGGTACCGCTGACAGGGACGGAACACGCTGCTGCGGGGTCTCTCAGAGCCCTTTCAAGCTGATGTCCAGGCGTCGCGCGACGCGGCGGTATTCGTCCATGGCGAGAACGGCTAGCATCTAGCCTTCGCGGGACGCCCAGCCGACCAGGGAGCGGGATGCCTCCTCGCCAAGTGTTTCCGATGGCAATCACCCTCTTCGCGATGGCCTGTGGCCTGGGCGCGATCGAGGCCAGCCGCGTGGGTGACGCACACCTGGCGCTGCGCCTGATCCTGCTCGCCGCCATCGCGGACGGGGTGGACGGCACCGTCGCGCGGCGCCTCGGCGTCGCCGGTGCCTTCGGCGGCGAGCTGGACTCGCTGTCCGACATCATCGCGTTTGGCGTAGCCCCGGCGTTCCTCTTCTCCGCCCTGTATGGCGACGTGTTCGCGCCGCTCCGCCTGATCGTCGCGATTGTGTTCGTTGCCGCCGGCGCCTACCGGCTCGCGCGCTTCCACGTCCTCCCGAGCGGCCCCTACTTCGTGGGCCTGCCCATCCCGAGCGCAGGCATTCTCCTCGCCGCCAGCCTGGCTGGCCCCTTCACGCCGAACCCCGCGGTTGCCATCGGGATCGCCGTGGCCCTCGCCGCGCTGATGGTCAGCAAGCACCCGTTCCCCACGTTCGCCCAGTGGCGGAAGACGCTGGTGGGCGTGCTGGTAGTCTCGGCCGCTGTCATCGCGATCTGGCCATCGGGCGAGACCCTGGCGATCACCGCGATGGTGGTCATCGCGAGCTACGTCCTGTGGGGATTCGCGGTGGAGCTCATCGGATCCGACGAGGCGTCGATGGGACGGACCCGCGCATGAGTGGTGCCCCGTCCGAACCCTCGGGTGTTGCGCGGTGGGACTTCCTGAAGGCGTACATCAGCGACTGGCACACCGTTGGCGCGGTAGCGCCAACGAGCCGCGCCGTGGCGAGGAAGATGGCGTCCCTCGGCGGCGTGCACTACGCACGCAACATCGCCGAGTTCGGTCCCGGCACTGGCGCAATCACCCACGAGCTGCTGGCGGCGCTGCCCGCCGATGGCCGCATGTGGGCGTTCGAGGTCTACGGTCCCTTCGTCGAGCACCTCCGCAAGACGGTGCACGACGCTCGGTTCACGCTCCTCGAGCGGTCCGCGGCCGACCTCGGTGAAATCCGCCGCGCCGAGGTGCCCACCGGGTTCGACGCCGTGATCTCGTCGATTCCGTTCAGCCTCATCGGCCCCGAAGGCACCCGCGAGGTGGTCCGCGCCGTCGCGCAGAACCTCCGCCCGGGCGGCATGTTCGTAGCACTGCAATACCACCCGACGTTCCTGCGCCCGTACCTGCTCGAGGAGTTCGAGCAGGTGCGCCGCAACCCGTACCTGTGGAACATCCCCCCCACGCTGCTGCTCACCGGGCGAGGCGTCCGACGGCCGACCTGAGCAATCCTCGCTGGAGACCCTGGACCGAGGGCGCCCCGCTGCTGCTGGGCTGCGCCGCCACGGCGCTCGTCGGGCTGCGGTATGCCTCGCCGCTCGGGCTGCTGGGGCTCGCCGGCGCCGCGAGCGTCGCCTTCGCATTCCGCGACCCAGATCGGCAGGTCGTGCGCCAGCCCGACGTGGCGCTTGCGCCCGCGGACGGCCGCATCCTGCACGTGACCAGCGTCTACGACGACTTCTGGGAGACGGAACTGCTCGAGGTCGGCATGTTCCTCGCCCTCTGGAACGTCCACGTGCAGCGAGCTCCCCTCGCGGGTCGCGTCGTCGCTCAGCGCCGCCGTCCCGGCGGTTACAGGCCCGCGATGACGGCCGCCGCGACGCATGGCAACAACCAGCTTGCGACCTACCTCCGGACGGCCGCGGGTCCGTGCACAGTCACGCAGATCAGCGGGATCGCCGCCCGGCGCATCGTGAGCTGGGTCCACGAGGGAGAGCAACTCGCCCAGGGCGACCGCCTTGGGATGATCAAGTTCGGCTCCCAGGTCACGCTCCGCGTCCCTTCCAGCGCGCGATTGCTCGTAGACGTGGGCGAGCAGGTACGCGGCGGCATCACCCCGCTCGCTCACCTCATGCGCATCGACGACGTGCCCGAGTCCGCGTCGACGCCGCGCTGAACAACGAGCGGCGCCACCACAGACGGGGCTGATGAGGCGCTAGCGGTTGCGGTCGAAGACCACGCGGTCGCGGCACAGCTCCTCGATGTGGTCGTCGTCGACCCCGAAGTCCCGCAGCACCTCGACGGAGTGCTCCCCGAGGGCGGGCGCGGCACGCGGCGTCGCGGTCGGCGTCTGCGACATCTTGAGGATGGGGCCCACGACCCGCTGCGGGCCGGTCACGCTGTGCTCAAGGTGGGTGATCATGCCGTCGGCGAGCACCTGCGGGTCATCGGCGAGCTCCTCGGGCACGCGCACCGCCGAGACCGGCACGCCGGCCTTGTCGAAGTCGGCCACCCATTCCGCCGCCGTCCTCGTGAGGAAGCGCGCGCGGATGATGCGCTTCCACTCGGCGGCCGCCTCCACCTGGCGAGGGTCCTGCGCGTTGTAGTCCGGATCGGCGTCGTAGTTCTCGTCGATCTCGAGCACGCGGCGCATGGCGTCGCGATTCGCCCGCGTCAGCGCGCCGAGGACCACCGCGCCTCCCTTTGCCCGGTAGGCGCCGTAGTACAGGCGGAAGGCCCCGGTCAGCGACGCGCCGGTGCGACGGGCCTCGAGGATCTCCTCCCAGGTCCCGCCGTCCGTGCGCACCTTGTCGATGAGCTCCATCATCGGGTCGCGGAGGATCGCGTCATGCACCGGCTCACGCATCACGGTGCCCGCGAGGAGGGACAGCGACGAACGCAGCAGGGAGGTGGTGATGAACTGCCCCTTGCCCGTCTGGGCGCGGTGGAAGAGCGCAGCGCTGACCCCCATTGCCGCCGCGATCCCGGAGGCGATGTCGGCAATCGGCGAGGCGATCAGGTTCGGAGCGCCGTCGTCGTCGACCTTCTCGTCGAGGGCCATCAGTCCCGAGTAGGCCTGCGCGACGATGTCGGACCCGGCGCGAAACTTCTCCGGCCCCTCGTCGCCGAAGCCTGTGTTCTGCCAGTACACGAGGTCGGGCCGAATGCCGCTCAGGGTCTCGTAGTCGATGCGCAGCCGCTCGGCGACCCCGAGTCGGTAGTTGATCGTGACCACATCGGTCCGTGGCGTGAGCTTCCAGATCAGCTCCTGGCCGCGCGGGTCACTGAGGTCGACGACCAGGCTGCGCTTGCCACGGTTAAGCGCCTGGAAGCCCTTGCTCTCCCCGGGAATCGCCGAGCCGCTGCGCCGAGTCTGCTCGCCCTCGAGCGGCTCGATCTTGATGACGTCGGCACCCATGTCCGCGAGGTGCATCCCGCACACGGGCGCGGCCACGATCTGCGAGAACTCCAGCACCCGAATCCCAGCCAGCGGTCCGGTCCCCACGAGCGCCTCCTCTGCCCACATCCGTTGTCACCTCGTACGTGGTGCGGATGGTAACGGGCAGAGGCGGATCTCGCTCACCGAATCAGCGCGGGGTCGCGTCCTTCACCGCAACGGGCTGACCGTCGCGGACCTGGCTGACCCCGACGACGATCACCTGCTCGCCGCGGGTGAGCCCCTCGAGGACCTCGACGCTTTCCGCCGAGGTGATGCCGGTCCGCACGGGCCGCAACGCCGCCTTGCCGTCCTTGACCACCAGGACCGCAGGCTTGCCGTCGAGGGTGGTGGTCATCGCTGCGGCAGGCACGTTGAGGGCCGCGTCCTTCGCGGCCGTCACCAGCGTGACGGCCGCGTACATGCCGGGCTTGAGCAGGCGCTCCGGGTCATCGGCGCGCACCTTGAGCTCGAAGGTGTGGGTGCGAGGGTCGCCCGTCGGCGCCACCGAGTCGACTCGCGCCGTGAACACCCGTCCGGGATACGCACCCACGGAGAGCTCGGCGGGAATGCCAACTTTGACCTCGTTCAGCCGCGCCTCGTCGACGGTGAGCGCCACCTCGACGTCCTTGGCGATCAGCGCCACCACCGGCACGCCGGGGTTCACGAGGCCACCCACCTCCACGAGGACGTTCGAGACCACGCCATCGAAGGGGGCGCGCACGATGGTGTCCTCCACCGCGATCCGAGCCAGGTCCGCCTGGGCCAGGGCCTGCGAGATGCCGGCATTCGCGCCTGCCAGGTCGGCGTCCGTGTACGGCTTGAGGCGCGTGTCGAGGCCCGCGCGCGCCTGGTCCACGGTCGAGCGCGCGGCTGCGAGATCGGCAGCCGACGGGTTGAGGAGCGTCTGGCGGCGGCTCTTCGCGACCTCGAGACCATTGCGAGCGGTGGACTCGCCGGACAGCGCGGCGATGTAGGCCCCGTTCGTCTCGAGGATCGCAATCGCGCGCTGCCCGTTGGGACCGAGCGGGTCGGTGAACCGCGACGAGAGCGACTCCTCGAGGTCCTTGATCTGGGCCTGGTTGAGCGGGAGTTCGTCGATCTCACCACAGGCGATACCGAACTTGAGGTAGGCATCGCAGTAGAGCCAGATCTGCGCCGTGAGCGCCGACTTCGCCCGCTCCGCCGCTCCGCGTGCGTTCTCCACGGCCTTCTCCGCCGAGCTGACGGCGGCGTCCGCCTCGAGGCGCGCCGCGTCCGTGGGGAAGACGAGCTGGTTGTAGCGCGCCTCGGCAGCCGCGAGGCCGGACCGCGCAGCATCGATGTCCTGCGGCTTCACTGAGGAGGTGACCTGGAGGCTCCGCGCCTGGGCGCCCTCGACGCCTGCCTGCGCCTGCCGCAGCTGCGCGCGCTGCATCGCGCCATCGAGGACGACGAGCGCATCCCCGGCACGCACCACCGACCCCACGTCGACGGGACGCTCGAGGACCAGCCCTGACGCTCGCGCAGAGACCGTCGCCTGGTGCAGCGCGTCCACGTTGCCGGAGTACGTCAGCGTCGAGCGGACGGGCCCGGTCTTCGCCTCGACGGCCTGCACGGGCACGGCCACCGCCTCTTGCGCGCCAACCGACTCGGTCGGGCTCGACTCGCCCCCCCTCGAGAAGAGCGCGACGAGCGCGATGGCGACGAGCCCAAGTCCCGTCAGGAACAGCACCCCTCGAGTGCGGCCCGGCCGCGCTCGGTCCAGCGTGGCTGCAGTCATGAAGCGCATCCCCCTGATCGCACAACGTTGCACAGGCGCAGCACGCGTCGCGCGCGCGCCGAGTCAGCAAGCTTGGCCAGCATCGTCACTATTGTTCGCATCGTCACCATCAGGCGCCGTCGCCTGAATCGCCCGCCTGCGGGACGTGAGCCGGAGGTCGCTCCGGGAACAGCGCCAGGACGCCCGTGACACGCAGGATGCGCCCCACAAGGCCCGGCACCGAGTCAAACAGCGAGTACACCACCGGAATCAGCAGCAGCGTCAGCAGCGTCGACGAAATGACGCCGCCGAGGACCGTCGCCGCGAGGGGCGCACGGAGCTCGGTGCCCTCGCCCAGCCCAAGCGCGGTCGGGAAGAGCGCGAGGGCGATCGTGATGCTCGTCATGAGGATGGGGCGCAACCGCGCGGGCCCCGCCTCGAGGAGCGCCTCGGCGGTCGACATGCCGCGCTCGATGTTGTGGTTCGTGCGATCGACCAGCAGGATGCCGTTCTTGATCGCCAGTCCGACGAGCAGGATGAGACCGATCATCGAGAACACGCTGAACGTGTAGCCGAACACGAGCAACCCGAACATCGCGCCGGCCACGGCGACCGGCAGCGAGAACAGGATGACGAGCGGGTCGGTGAACGAGTTGTAGAGCACCGCCATGAGCAGATACGCGAGCAAGATCGAGGCACCGAGAGCGGTGAACAGGTCACCGAACGCCTCGGCCTGGTCCTCGCCGCCACCGGCGATCTCCACCGTGTAGCCGGGAGGCGCCTCGCTCGACAGCCGTGTGATCGCGGCGTTCACACCGGGCAGCACCTCGCTCAACACGGTGCCGCCCTGCAGGTCGGCACCCACGGTGACCACGCGCTCACGATCGAACCGACTGATCTGCGCGGGTCCGGAGACCTCCGAGATCGTCGCGATCTGGCGGAGGAGCACAGTCTGGCCGGTCAGCGTCTGCACGGGCAGGTCACCCAGTCGCGCCACATCGATGCGCGCATCGGACGCGAGCTGCAACCGCACGTCCTGGAGCGTCCCGTCCTCTTTCTGGAACTTCGTAGCGACCACGCCCGCGAAGGCCGTGCGCACGCTCAGGCCCAGCGACGCAGCGTTCACGCCGAGGTCTGCGGCCCGCTCGGCATCCACCTTGATCGAGAGCTGCGGTTGTCCCGTCGGCGCGCCGTTCTTGATGTTGATCAGCCCCGGCACCTGCTCGAGGGCGGTCTGTGCCTCGGTCGCCAGCGTGGTGAGCGTGTCGAACTCCGGTCCACTGATCCGGATCGCGGCGGGCTGCTGCTCGGCGCCGGGGCCGCCGCCCTGGATGCCTGCCGTGACCTTCGCCCCGGGGATCGACTTCAGCCGCTCACGCGTCTCCTCCAGGACTTCGAAGACGGTCCGGCGGCCCGTGTCCAGCGGCGCCAGCTCGACGACGACGGTGCCGAACCGCGACTGCCCGCCCCCTCCGCCGAGGAGACTCACGCCGACAGACGCGGTCACACGGGTGATGTCGGGAATGCCGAGCAGGGTCTCCTCGACGTTCGCCATGATCGCGTTGTGGGCGGCCAGCGAGGTGCCGGGGGGCGCCTCGGTGCTCACGATGAAGAAGCCCTCGTCCGTCTCGGGCACGAACTCCACGGCCACGGCGCCCGTCGTCACGAGCGAAATCCCAAGGACGAGCGAGATGAAGGCACCGATGCACACCACAAGTCGATTGCGCAGCGACCAGATGAGTGTCGAGCGGTACGCGTTCTCGAGACCCGCGAACTTGTGGTCCCACCAGCGCCCGAATCGCGACATGAGGCCATCGCCGGTCTTGTTCTCCGCCTTGAGGAGCCGGGCCGCGAGCATCGGCGTCAGCGTGAACGAGACGAACAGCGACGTCAGCGTGGCGCCCGCGATCGTGAAGCCGAATTCGCGGAAGAAGCCCCCGACCTGCCCGCTGACCAGGCCCGTCGGCGCGAACACAACGACGTCCACGAGCGTGATCGCGACCGCCGCAAGGCCGATCTCGGCACGACCGTTGAGCGCTGCCTCGAACGGATCCTCGCCTCTCCCGAGGTGGCGCAGGATGTTCTCGAGCACCACGATCGAGTCGTCCACCAGGATGCCGATGGTCAGCGTCAACCCGAGCATGCTCAGGAAGTTGAGGCTGAACCCCATCAGCTCCATGAGGAGGAACGTGGTCAGCAGCGTCGTCGGGATCGAGAGCAGCACGATCGCCGCTGCGCGCACCTCGTGCAGGAAGAGCAGCAGCACAATCGCGGTCAGGAATACCGCGACGATGAGCTCGTCCTGGATGCCCCCCAGCGCGTTCTTGATGAACGGCGTGGCGTCACTCACGACGAGCAGCTCGGACGTGGGAGGCAGCTCAGCACGGAGTCCGTCGAGCTTCGAGCGCACCGTGTCGGTCACGTCCGTCAGGTTGGTCCCAGTGCTCTGCGCGAGGGTGATCAGGATCGCCTGCTCCTTGTTGGAGCGGGTGAACTGCGTCTCCTCGGTTGCGGAGCG
>CADEHD010000010.1:0-16127 GCA_902827055.1 uncultured Chloroflexota bacterium
GAACTGCTCTTCCCCATCGTCGGTCTGGCGATGCTGGCGAGCGCGGTCGCCATCGCCGGTCTGCAGAAACCGCTTCGAGCCCTCGACTAGGTTCGACGTCGCCGCTCTTACGTCGCCACGTTCGAGGGCGGTTCGGTCCGCGTTGGTTGGCCGTTCGCCTTCGCCGTAGGGGTTCGGGCGGTGACCCCCTCGCGAGCGCCGACTATGCTGGATGTACGTAGCGGAGGCCCAAGGCCGTGCCAGATCTCAACATCACGTCCCACCCGGAGCTCCGGGACCCGATCCTCGTGACCGCGTTCGCAGGCTGGAACGATGCGGGCGAGGCGGCGACGAGCGCCGTTCGCTTCGTGCGGCGACGCTGGCGCCAGGAGCCGTTTGCCGAGATCGATCCCGAGGAGTTTTACGACTTCACTCAGGCTCGTCCGCGCGTGCGCCTCGACCGGGGTGGGCAGCGCCAGATCGAGTGGCCTCGCAACCTCTTCGCGGGCCAGCGCCTGGAGGGCGCCGAGCACGACGTGATCCTCCTCGAGGGGATCGAGCCGCACCTCGGTTGGCGGGCGTACACCGCGGCCGTCCTCGAGGTCTGCCGCGAGTTCAAGGTGTGGGGCGTGATCACGCTCGGGGCGCTGCTCGCGGAGGTGGCGCATACCCGCCCGGTCCGCGTCACCGGCTCGTCCGCCGACGAGCGCATGCAGTCGCTGCTGGGGCTGCAGGCCGCGGTCTCGCGGTACGAGGGACCCACGGGCATCGTGGGCATCCTCAACCAGGCGATTCGCGACGAGGGCATCCCGACGGCCTCGATGTGGGCCAACATCCCGTACTACCTGAACACCTCGCCGAACCCCAAGGGCTCGCTGGCCATCCTCGAGCGACTGAACCCGATGCTGCACCTGGGCCTGGGCCTGCACGACCTCGAGGTCTTCGCCGCGCGGTTCGACGCCCAGGTCGCGGGTGAGGTGGCGAAGGACTCCGAGACGCTGGCGTTGTCGAAGCAGATCGAGGCGCGGCAGGATGCCGAGGGCAGTGGCGACGACGTGGCCGTGCCTCAAGAGCCCGCCCTGTCCGAGCTTCCGGACGGCGCCTCGATGGTGGAGGACCTGGAGCGGTTCTTGCGCGAGCAGCGCGAGGGCGGGAGTGCCGGGGGCTCCTGAGCTCGCGCGCTCGGGGAGCGGTGGACCCGTCGGCGGTCCCTAGCTGACCAGGTAGAGCCCGAGCAGGTACGCCGAGATGGCGCCGGTGGCGAACGCTCCAAGTAGCAGGGCGGTCAGGGTCTCGGCGTTTCGTGGGGCCGGGACGGCCGGCAGCGTGTCGTTGCCGCCCTCGATGACGCCGAACTTGCCTCGTGATGAGTCGTAGATCCTGCGTTCGGCCATGCGCCACCCCCTGCATGCAGGCCCGAGGGCAACGACACCCGCGCAGGCCATAATCTGTCTCGCGATGACCATAACGACGATGAACAGCCTGTCAAGACGTTTTCCGCAGACTGTGAACACGGACGCGGTCACACGTGGTCACCCCCGGTCGCTTCCGTCAACCCGCTCAGCGGTGCTACCCTCCTCGAGGTTGCTCTTTAAGCCGGTCCAGCGAGGCCGGGAAGGGACGAGACAGTGCGGATGAGCGTGTATCTCGACGCGCCGGTGTGCGCTCCAGACGCAGTCAGTCCCGAGCGGGCCTCGCAGGCCCGACCGTTTCCTCGATCGCTTCCCTCCCGTTCAGCCGGGAGGTTTTTTTATGCCTGATATGCCGGGACTTGCTCTCGATGCGCAAGCGCCCCTGCTCGATGAGGCGGGCGTGCGGCGCGCGGTGAGCCGCCTCGCCCACGAGGTGGTGGAGGCGAACGGCGGCACCGAGGGCCTTGTGCTTGTCGGGATCCGGCGTCGTGGCGCCACGCTGGCCACGCGGCTCGCCAGCGCGATCGCGTCGTTCGAGGGGGTGCTGCCCGCCAGCGGGGCGCTCGATGTCACGCTGCATCGCGATGACTTCGCGCAGCGCGGACTCCGCTCCGCGCCGCTACCCAGCGACCTGCCCAGCATCGACGGGCGCAACGTCGTGCTTGTCGATGATGTGCTCTACACCGGCCGCACGGTACGCGCGGCGCTCGATGCCCTGAACGACTTCGGTCGACCGAAGGTCGTTCGGCTCGCGGTTCTGGTGGACCGCGGGCACCGCGAACTCCCCATTCGCGCCGACATGGTTGGCAAGAACATCCCCACGAGCCAGGAGGACGACGTGCGCGTGCTCCTGCAAGAGGTGGATGGTCGAGACGCCGTCGTGGTCGTCTCGAAGGGGGGTGCGGCATGACCACCGAGGCAGCGCTCGCGACCGACACGCCCTCGGGCGGCCGGACGGCTCCGGCCTGGCGTCACCAGCACGTGCTGGACCTGGATGACTTTGGTCGCGATGAGATCGACGCGGTGCTCAACACCGCGGACTCTATGCGCGAGATCCTCGATCGGCGGATCGCGCGCGTGCCCGCGCTGCGCGGACGCACGGTCGTGAACCTCTTCTACGAGCCCTCGACGCGCACGCGCGCCTCCTTTGAGCTGGCGGGCAAGGCGCTGGGGGCGGACGTCATCTCGCTCACGGCGTCGATGTCCTCCGTGCAGAAGGGTGAGTCGCTGATCGACACGGTGCGGACGCTCCGCGCGATGCGCGCCGACGTCATCGTGATGCGGCATGCCTCGGCGGGCGCGGCCTACCTCGCCGCCGAGCACACCGACGCCTCGATCATCAACGCGGGCGATGGCGCGCACGCGCATCCGACCCAGGCACTGCTCGACCTCTACACGATGCGCCACCACTTCGGCGACCTGACGGGCAAGCGCGTGGTAATGGTGGGCGACATCTCGCACTCGCGGGTGGCGCGCTCCGACATGTGGGGCCTGGCGGCGATGGGTGCGCGGGTGGTGGTCTGCGGACCGCCGACGCTGCTCCCGCGTGGCCTCCGCGCGGCGGAGCGCCCGGCGCACGCGGAGACGGCGCTGCCGCCGGTGACCGTGGAGACCGACATCGAGCGCGCGATCGAGGGGGCCCACATCGTGATGGCGCTGCGCCTCCAGAGCGAGCGTCAGCAGGGCGGACTGCTGCCCTCCGTGGGCGAGTATGCGCGTCGCTACCAGGTCACGGCGGAGCGCCTCGCGCGGGCGCACCCGGACCACCTGCTGATGCACCCGGGACCCAAGAACGAGGGCATCGAGATCGCCGCCGACGTCGCAACGAGCGACCGCTCGATCATCGAGGAGCAGGTCACCAACGGCGTGGCTGTGCGAATGGCCCTCCTGTATCTCCTCGCGGGGTACGCGCCGGGCGACGTCGAGGGAGGCGCGCGATGAGCACGCTTGCGATCCACAACGCGCGCGTCATCGACCCCGGACTCGGGCGGGACGGCATCGCCGACGTGGTCATCGTCGACGGCCGGATCTCGCGCGTGGGTCCCGACGAGGGCAGCGCGGTCGTCGATGCGGACCGCATCGACGCGACGGGTCTGGTCGTTACGCCGGGATTCGTGGACCTCCATACGCACCTCCGCGAGCCAGGCTTCACCTACAAGGAGACGATCCGCACGGGGACGGCGGCAGCCGCCGCGGGTGGCTTCACCACGGTCTGCGCGATGCCCAACACCAACCCACCGCTCGATAGCCGCGCCGCCATCGAGTCGGTGCTGCGCGAGGCGGAGTCGGCGACGATTCGCGTGCTGCCCATCGGGTGCATCACGCGCGGGCGCGCTGGGGCAGAGCTGGCCCCGGCTGGCGAGCTGCGGGCCGCGGGCGCCGTGGCGCTCTCCGACGACGGGGACGCGGTGGCGGATCCGAGTCTGATGCGCCACGCCCTCGAGTACTCGACGGCCTTCGCGCTGCCGGTTTCGCAGCATTGCGAGGACCCCTCGCTGGTGCGCGACGGGCACATGCACGAGGGCTGGGTCGCTACTCGGATGGGGCTGCGCGGCCGCCCGGCGAGCGCCGAGGAGACGATGGTGGCGCGAGACATCGCGCTCGCCGAGCTCTCCGGCGCCCACCTGCACATTGCGCACGTCTCCTCGGCGGGGTCGGTCGCCCTCATCAGGGCGGCGCGCGCGCGTGGTGCGCTCGTGACGGCCGAGGTGACGCCCCACCACCTGGTGCTGACGCACGAGGAGGTGGCGTTCGGCTTCGGCGCTGACTATCGGCAGCTCCGATACAACACCGACGCCAAGGTAAACCCGCCGCTCCGAGAGCATTCAGACGTTGCGGCGCTGCGGGCCGCGCTGCGCGATGGGGTAATCGAGGCGATCGCGACGGACCATGCGCCGCACGCGCGCATGGACAAGGACATCGAGTTCGACCTCGCGGCGCCCGGCATCAGCGGCCTCGAGACGGCGTTCGGGCTGTGCATGACGCTCGTGACCGAAGGCGACCTGAGCCTGCCCGTGCTCATCGAGCGGCTCACGATCGGTCCGGTGCGCGCGTGGCGTCTCGACCGCCAGCCTGGCCTCGATGGGCTCGGCACGCTCGCCCCGGGGGCTGTCGCCGACGTCGCGATTCTCGATCCGGCCGCGACGTGGGTCGTCGAGCCGGGGCGGTTCCTCTCGATGGGGCGCAATACGCCGCTCGCCGGCCGCACGCTGACGGGCCAGGTGGTGGCGACGATCGCGGCGGGCCGTGTGGTCCACCGCCTCGAGAGCGTGGCTGCGCTGTGACGAACGCATCCGGGGAGGGCGGATCGCGGCGCCCTCCGGCCCGCCTGGTACTCGCGGACGGCAGCGTGTTCGAGGGCGTCGGCATCGGCGCCGACGTGCGCACGAGCGGCGAAGTCGTGTTCAACACCTCGATGATGGGGTACCAGGAGGCGCTCACGGATCCGTCGTACGCCGGGCAGATCCTCACGATGACGTACCCCATCCAGGGGAACTACGGCACCAATCCCGGCGACGTCGAGAGCTCGCGACTGCAGGTGCAGGGGTTCATCGTGCGCGAGGCGACGGACCTGCCGAGCCACTGGCAGAGCACGGCGACGCTCGACGAGTACCTGCGTGCGGCCGGCGTCACGGGTCTCGCCGAGGTGGACACGCGCGCTCTGACTCGGAAGCTGCGCACGCACGGGGTTCTCATGGGGACGATCACGCGGGACGAGTCGCCCGAGCAGGCGCTCGCCCGGCTGCGCTCGGAGCCGGACTACGGCTCGAAGGACTATGTCGCCGCGGTCTCCACGAGGACGGCGTTCGACTTCGAGGACCCCGCCCTGCCGCTCTCCGAGGACGGCCCCCGCCCGCACGTGGTGGTGCTGGACCTGGGTGTGAAACGCAACATCCTGCGCCACCTCAGGCGTCGAGGCTGTGTCGTGACGGCGGTGCCGCACGATACGGACGCGGAGGCGATCCTGGCCCTGCATCCGGACGGCGTGCTGATCTCGCCGGGACCGGGCGATCCGATGCTCCTCGACCACGTGGTCACGACGACGCGCGGCCTCGTGGGCCGGACGCCGATCATGGGGATCTGCCTGGGGCACCAGGTGCTCGGGCGGCTCTTCGGGGCGGCGACCTACAAGTTGAAGTTCGGCCACCGCGGTGCGAATCACCCCGTTCGCGACGAGCTCACGGGGCGGGTCTACATTACGTCTCAGAACCACGGCTACGCCGTCGATGGCGACCGCCTCACCGGCCCGATGCAGGTGGCCCAGATTCACCTCAATGACGGGACCGTCGAAGGGCTGCAGCATCGCGAGGAGCCCGTATTCTCCATCCAGTACCACTCGGAGGCCTCGCCGGGGCCCCATGACACCGAGTTTCTGTTCGACCGATTCCTGCAGTCTGTGAAGGAGCGGGGGAGCCATGCCAGCTGAAGTGCGCCGAGCCACACCCGATGACGCCGACGACATCTCGAGCATCATCGCCGAGCTGATCGCGACGGGGCAGTCCGTGGCGTTCCCGGCCGCGATGTCCACGGACGAGGTCAAGGCGTGGATGCGTCGCCAGGGCGACGACGGCGCCATGTTCGTCGTCGATGACGGGCGGTTCATCCTCGGGTTCGCCGCTGTCGACTTCGACTCGGCAGCACCCGCTGAGTGCTCGTTCGGGTCCTGGGTGCGTCCGCAGAACCGCCGCCAGGGCCACGGCACGATTCTCGCCGAGGAGGCGCTGGCCTTCGCGCGCGAGCGTGGCTACCGCCGCGTGCGCGGTCGCCTTCCGGAGAACAACGAGGCGGCGCTGTCATACCTCTCCGCCATCGGCGCGCTGGTGCCGATGAAGAACCCGGGAATGAGCTTCGAGCTTCCCATCTACGACGAGGAGTAACGCGGCATGACTGCACCCGCGACCAGTGCGGCCGACTACGCCGCTGACCGCGCTCGCAACTGGGAGGCCTTCGTCAGCTCGAGCGCGCCGCTGCCCTCCTACCGCGAGCGCTGGGACGCGTTCTCCCACGGCTGGAAAGTCCCGATCGAGTTCTGCCAGCCGATCGGCCTCGACTACCCCGGGTTCATGGAACCCGTTCGTCCGCTCCTCGACGAGCTGGCGAAGATGGAGGAGATCGAGCTGTTCCCCGAGGGTCACCTCCGCATGACGACGGTGCAGGTGGGATTCCTCAAGGCCGACGACATCATGTGGTCGCAGGTGGAGTCGATTTACGTCAACGCGGCACCACGCCTCCACCGGCTCAACCCCTTCCCGCTCACGATCGGTGGGATCTCGGCGTTCGAGGACTCGCTGTACTTCGGCGTCGATGACGGCGACGTGGTGAAGGAGATCCGCCGGCTGGTCCGCCTCGCGGTCCCGGTGGTGTACCAGAAGGCGCGCGACGACTCGCACTGGGGCGACTACATCCCGTTCGTGCGATTCGCCGGATTCACGGGCAAGGGCTCGCGCCAGCGCGTCGTTCAGGCCGTCACGCCCTACCTCGACGCCCGGCTCGGCGAGTTCACCGTGGAGCAGGCGAAGATGGCTCGAGTCCCCGCGGACCCGCAGACCGGCTGGGGCGATCTCGATGTGATCGCGGAGATCGGTCTGCTCGGCCAGGCTGCGCGGCAGGGATACCACAACTAGCGACCGTGCTCGTCCCGATGGGCTGGGCTGACTGCCGGCGCATCGGAGGGGACCGCACAACCAGGCGAGGGGCACCACGCGCTGATGCCGGACAAGCCGTCGAAAGTGCTCATCATCGGCAGTGGCCCGATCGTCATCGGTCAGGCTGCTGAGTTCGACTACGCCGGCACGCAGGCGTGCAAGGCGATGCGCGAGGAGGGGATCACCTCCATCCTCGTGAACTCCAACCCGGCGACGATCATGACCGACGAGGACATCGCCGACGTCGTGTACATCGAGCCGCTCACGGTGGAGTCGGTGGCGCGCGTCATCGAGCGCGAGCGTCCGGAGGCACTGCTGCCGACCCTCGGCGGGCAGACGGGACTCAACCTCGCGGTCGCGCTCCACGAGGCGGGCGTGCTCGAGCGCTACAACGTGCGCCTCATCGGCTCAACGCTGCGCACGATCCACCTCGCGGAGGACCGCGAGGCGTTCCGCACGATGCTCCAGGAGATCGGCGAGCCGGTCCCGGAGAGCGCCGTGGTCGAAACCTGGGAGGCCGCCCTCGAGGCGTCCCGGCGGATCGGGTTGCCGCTGGTGGTCCGCCCCGCCTACACCCTCGGCGGGACCGGCGGTGGCATCGCCTTCACCGAGGAGGAGTACGAGCGCATCGTCACGGGAGGCCTCGCGGCCTCCCCGATCCACCAGGTGCTGGTCGAGCGCTCGCTGCTCGGGTGGAAAGAGCTCGAGTACGAGGTGATGCGCGACGCCAACGGCACCGTGATCACGATCTGCAACATGGAGAACCTCGACCCGATGGGGGTCCACACCGGCGACTCGATCGTCGTGGCGCCCTCGCAGACGCTCTCCGACAAAGACCACCAGATGCTGCGCACGAGCGCGCTCAAGATCATCACGGAGCTCGGCATCGAGGGTGGCTGCAACGTCCAGTTCGCCCTGGCCCCCCGGCCCGACGTGGTGCCGTGGGTGGGCGCCGACACGGCGACCTCCCTCCCCTACTACGTGATCGAGGTGAACCCGCGCGTGTCGAGGTCGTCGGCGCTCGCCTCGAAGGCGACGGGGTACCCGATCGCGCGGATCGCGGCCAAGATTGCGGTCGGCCGCCGCCTCGACGAGCTGATGAACATGGTCACCGCCAGCACCTCCGCCGCATTCGAGCCGGCCATCGACTACTGCGTGGTCAAGATCCCGCGCTGGCCGTTCGACAAGTTCCAGTTCGGGGATCGGCGGCTCGGTACGCAGATGAAGGCGACCGGCGAGGTCATGGCGATCGACCGCACCTTCGAGGCGGCGATGATGAAGGCCATCCGCTCGCTCGAGAACTCGGGGCGCTCGTCGCTCTGGGAGGACCCGGCGTGGTTCGTCGCCGGCGCCGAGCGGCCGCTCCATGCGACCGACGAGCGCCTCTGGGCGCTCTTCGCGGAGCTGCGCCGCAACCGCACGCCCCTGGAGGTTGCGCGGCAGACGGGGGTGGACCCGTGGTTCCTCGAGCGGATCGCGCGCATCATCGCCATGGAGCGCCGCCTCCTCTCCGAGGAGCTGACGCCCTCGCTGCTGCGCGATTCGAAGCGGATGGGCTTCAGCGACGCCATCATCGCGGAGCTCGCCGACAGCCTCCCCGAGCGCGTGCGCTCGCTGCGCGAGGAGTGGGCGATCCAGCCGGCGTACAAGATGGTCGATACGTGCGCGGCGGAGTTCGACGCGGCCACCCCGTACTTCTACTCGACGTATGAGGCCGAGAACGAGGCGCACTCGGACGGCACCGAGCGGGTCCTCGTGATTGGGTCGGGCCCGATCCGGATCGGCCAGGGCATCGAGTTCGACTACTGCTCCGTGCAGGCGGCGCGCGCGTTGCAGGCCGCCGGGGTCAAGGCCATCCTCGCCAACTCGAACCCGGAGACGGTCTCCACCGACTTCGATACGTCCGATCGCCTCTACTTCGAGCCGCTGGACGAGGAGGCCGTGCGTGACCTCCTCGCGAACGAGGCTGGCGAGTCGGGCGAGGCGCCTCGCTCGGTCGTGCAGTTCGGCGGCCAAACGGCGGTCAACCTCTCGAGGGCGCTCCAGCGCGCGGCCCTGCCGATCGCGGGCTCATCGGCCGACGCGATCGATCTCGCCGAGGACCGCGGTCGCTTCGAGGCGCTGATCGCTTCGCTGGACATCCCGCAGCCACCTGGCGCCGCCGTCGAGACGGTCGAGCAGGCCATCCCCACGGCCGAGGCGGTGGGGTACCCGGTGCTGGTGCGCCCGTCCTACGTGCTGGGTGGGCGCGCGATGGAGGTGGTGCAGGACGCCACCGAGCTGGCGCGCTACTTCGGCATGGCGCTCCAGGAGCGCAGCGGCCCGATCCTCATCGACAAGTACCTCGAGGGCCTCGAGGTCGAGGTCGACGCGATCTGCGATGGTGAGACGGTGCTGATCCCGGGGATCATGGAGCACATCGAGCGCGCCGGGGTCCACTCGGGCGACTCTATGGCGGTGTACCCGCCGCAGCAGCTGTCCCCCGCACAGCGCGAGGCGATCATCGACTACACGACGCGGATCTCACTCGCGATGCAGGTGCGGGGGCTGGTCAACATCCAGTACGTCGTCGCGCCGGCCGCGCAACCGGACGGCCCCGGCGTGTTCGTCATCGAGGTCAACCCGCGCTCGTCGCGGACGGTGCCCTTCCTCTCGAAGGTGACGGGCGTGCCGATGGTGCGCCTCGCCGTGAACGTGATGCTGGGTACGTCCCTTGCCGAGCAGGGGTACACCTCGGGGCTCTGGCCGGAGCGCCATCTCGTCGCGGTAAAGGCCCCGGTCTTCTCGATGGCCAAGCTGGTCGATGTCGACACGTACCTGGGCCCGGAGATGAAGTCGACGGGCGAGGTGATGGGCGTCGATGTGACCTTCGCTGCGGCGGTGCGCAAGGCGCTGATCGCGTCCGACCTCGAGGTGAAGCCGGGTACGCCGTTCCTGCTGTCGATCTCTCGTCAGTCCAAGGCCGAGGCGACCGGGCTGATCCGGGCGCTGCACGCGGCCGGCTCGCCGCTGTACGCGACCGAAGGCACGGCCGAGATGGTGCGTGGCCTCGGGATCCCCGTGGTCGAGGTCACCAAGAAGCTCTCCGAGGGGCACCCAAACGTCGTCGATGTGGTTCGCGACGGGACGGTGCGCGCGGTCATCAACACGCTGGAGGGCGGGCGCCCGTCCTACATGCGCGACGGCTTCCACATCCGCCGCGCGGCTGTCGACATGCGGATCCCGTGCTTCACCAGCCTCGATACGGCGCGCGCGGCGATCGACGCGCTCTCCGCGCCGGGGGAGTACCAGATCCGCCCGTTGCACGAGTACCGTGACCGCCCCGAGGCCGACGGTTCGCACGCGTGACATCGCAGATGGGCGGCACGCTGCCGCTGCGCGCGGTCCTGTTTGACCTCGACGGCACGCTGGTCGACTCCGAGCCGCTGATCGGTGCGGCGCTCGCGGAGACCCTGGGCGCGCACGGGTATCGCTTCGACCCGGCGACCGTGGGCCGTGTCGTCGGGCCGCCGATGACTGCCATGATCCAGCAGATCACCGGCGTCGCCCTCGATGAGGCGGAGCGGCTGTACGACGAGTACTCGCGTTGCTACCTCGCGCGACACGCGCCCAGGACCCAGCCGCTCGAGGGCGCGGTCGCACTCCTCGACGCCCTGGCGTCGGCCGGCCTGCAGCTCGCCCTGGTCACGAACAAGCATGAGCACTCCGCGAGGACGCTCCTCGGCTACCTCGGCTGGGGCGACCGGTTTGCGTTTGTCGGCGCCGCCGACACGGTCTCCCGCGTCAAGCCGGACCCTGCCCACGCCCTGGAGGCGGCGCGTGCCCTGCAGGTGCTGCCGGGCGAGGCGGCGCTCGTCGGTGACCTCGACGTGGACATGGCATGCGGCGCTGCGGCCGGCCTCGCGCGGGTCATCGGCCTCACGGGTGGGATGAGCGCCGGCGAGCTGCAGGCGGCGGGCGCGACGGGCGTCGCGACCACCCTCGCCGAGGTCGGACACCAGCTTGGCGTGCGTTCCGTCCGGACGGAGTAGGCGATGCAGAGTGAGACGCTGGAGGTCATCGAGAGCGCGCGCCTCTATGGCGAGACGCACGTGCTCTGGTTCCCCCTCCCCGACTCGTTCAAGACGGCGCAGCCCGGCCAGTTCGTGATGGCGTACTGCGGCGAGGGCTACGACCCGCTGCTCGGTCGCGCGCTCTCCGTGCACCGAACCCGCACGGGCCCGCGCGGCATCGAGTTCGCGCTGCTCTTCGACGTGGTGGGACGCGGGACGGCCTGGCTTGCCCGGCGCGAGCGCGGCGACGAGGTTCGCATGGTGGGGCCACTCGGGCGCGGCTTCGAGCCGCGTCCGAACGTGCAACGGATGCTCCTGGTTGGTGGCGGCATCGGCGTGGCGCCGCTGGTCGGGCTCGCGGAGGGACTGGTCGCGGAGGGGCGTGAGGTGACGATGGTGCTCGGCGCGCGCTCCGAGGCGGGCGTCTTCCCGGCCTCGTTGCTGCCGCCCGCGGTTGAGCTGATCGTTACCACCGAGGACGGCTCCGCCGGCGAGCGCGGGCGCGTGACCGCGCCGTTCGAGCGGCTCCTCGGCTGGTGCGACCAGGCGTTCGCCTGCGGTCCCAACCCAATGTTCGAGGCGATGTACGGGGTCGTGCGCGCCTCGCAGACGGCGAAGCCTGTGCAGGCGCTCCTCGAGGGCGGCATGGCCTGCGGGATGGGGATCTGTTACTCGTGCGCCGTGTTTCCGCGACGGGGCGGCGTGAAGCTGGTGTGCCACGACGGGCCGATGTTCGACCTCCGCGACCTCTACGCCTGAGGGCGCGCGCTACTCTGGTCGCTGCCCCAGGGCGCGGCACCCGAGGAGTGGACCGTGGACCGCTCGATGCTCCTGACCATGATGTTCGTCTTCGGCTGCACGCTGACCGGTTTCGTCGTCTCGGTGTTCGTCGTGGAGTCCGACATGCCGATCGTCTCCGGGCTGCTGGGGACGGGTGCCGGCGCGATGCTGGGTTCCTTCGTCGCGGCGATCGCAACGGACGAGCCGCTCATCGGCGGGCGGACCGACATGGCCGCGAAGCGCCCTCGTGTCCGGCCTGCTGCCGACCGCCCCGCCGAGGACCGCGACGCCTCGAAGGCCCTCTAGCGCCGACGGGCGCGCTCCGCGACGGCCGTTGTGCCTCCCACGGCTCTCCGACTAGCGCAGCCGGTCGACGACGCCCGACAGGTCGATGTAGTGGTCGGCGATCGCCCGCATCTCGGCTGACGTGCTGTTCTCGAAGGCCACGACTTCGACTCGGACGCCGCGACCCTGGAGCACTTCCACGACGCGCGCGAAGTCGGCGTCTCCGGAGACCAGGCAGATCACATCGAGGCGTTCAGCCATCGTCACCATGTCGACAGCCATCTCGACGTCGAAGTTGCCCTTGATCGAGCCGTCCGCGAAACGCTTGAGGGGCTTCGTGACGATGCGGTACTCGTGCGGTACGAACGGGGCCACGAACTTCTGGCGCTCGATCGGCTCGCCCGGGTCGTCCGAGACCGGCGAGTACGCCGTGGCGCGCACGAGGTCGCGGCCCTCGGAGAGCATGTCGAGCAGGCGCCCCATGTTGATCATGCGCTCGCCGCGCTCGGCGCCGTAGATCACGTTCGGCACGTCGACGAACACCCCGAGGCGCTGCCGCCGTTCGAGGCGCGACATGCGACGGTCGAGGTCTTCGAGTGCGGTGCGCACGCCGCGCAGAACGTCGGCGATCGGTGACAGGTCGGCCGGTGCAGCGGCAGGTTCCGCCGCGCGACTGCTGCCGCGCCGCACGGCTGGCGCCGGGGCAGGCGCAGCGACCGCGGTTGGGGGAGGGCTCGCAACCTGCGTCGACGGAGTAACCGGCGCGGACGCCGCGACCGTGGCGGCCGCGCCCGAGGCGGTCTCGTCCTCGGTGTCGGCGGTCTCTGCGGCGGCCGCTGCTGCGGCGCCACCACGACCGCGACCACCGCGTGTGCCTCGCCGGGTGCGAGGCCGCGGCGCTTCCTCGGTTGCGGCCGCTGACGCCTCGGGCGGGGCGGGTGGCGCGTCGGGCTCAGCGGCTGGCTCGGGCTGGGCCGAAGCCACCGTGCGCGTGGCGGCCGGTCGGCGTCCGACGATGCGCGGCTCCGGAAGTGCGGAGGCGCGGCGGATGCGCGGCGCCTCGGAATCTCGATCGATGGTCATGCGACCCTTGCCTCACCTGCGTACTGCAGCACTGAGCACCGCGCGGCCACCTGCTCGGCCAGGCGGAAGAACGCCTGCGCCTGGACGCTGTCCGGCGCGCTGACAACGACGGGATTGCCCTCGTCACCGCCCTTGCGGACTGCGATGTCGAGGGGGATCTCTCCAAGGAACTCGACGCCGAGCTCGTCGGCGGCCTCGGCGACCGTGCCGGTGCCGAAGACCTCCGAGCTCATGTTCTCGACCATTCCGAAGATGGGCACACCCATGCGGTCGAACATCGACACGGCCTTCGTTGCGTCCTCGAGGGACACGCGCTGCGGCGTCGAGACGATCACGACGCCCGCCACCAGCGCGTCCTGGCACAGCGACATCGAGGCGTCCGAGGTGCCGGGGGGCAGGTCGACGATCAGGTAGTCGAGCTCGCCCCAGTCGATGTCGCGCATGAGCTGGCGCACGCCCGACCCGATCATCGGGCCTCGCCACACCACGGGCGTGCCCGGCGGAAGCACGAAGCCGATCGAGGCCGCGCGCACGCCGTGAGCGTCGATGGTGTGCAGTCCTTGCTGGCCGGACGCGAGTGCGCCCGCCGGGATGCCGAGCATCGTGGGGATGTTGGGTCCGGTGATGTCGGCGTCCAGGATGCCGACCCGTGCCCCCAGCGAGGCGAGGGCGACGGCAAGGTTGACGGACACCGTCGACTTGCCCACGCCTCCCTTGTTCGAGGCCACGGCGATGAGGTTCTTGACGCCCTGTACGGGCGCCGGGCCGCCCTCCCGGAAGGACGCTCGGACGTTGGCGTCCCAGTCGATGTGGATCTCGTCGATGCCGGGCATGCCCGCGAGGGCTTTCCGGACGTCGCCATCGATGGTCTCGCGGAGCGGACACGCGGGCGTGGTCAACACGAGCGTGAACGACACCTTGCCGCCATCGATTTGCACGTCTCGCACCATGTCGAGCGAGACGATGTCGCGATGCAACTCGGGGTCGCGGACCTGGCGCAGTGCATCGATCACCTGGGTGGCGTCGGGCACGGGGACCTCGCAGTCGTCGTGCGCCGCGCGACGGCGGCTGGGGAGGCGGTCGGGCGGCGGCAGAGGGGTGGCGGGTGTGCGGGTTTCAGGAACCGTTTGGAGAACTCGTACGTTTCCTTAACAGGCTCTTCCTACTGTAGCTGAGTGACCGCAACCCCGTAGAGCCGAGTATAGGGGCGCGGTGATGGAGGAGAAATGCGGAGCGTCTAGATTCGACACGTCGGTTTCTAGGCTTTTCGTCGTTTATTTGAAGGAATACTTGACGCGGTACTTTCTCCTGCGGTAGAGTCCCAGCCGGTGGGGAGGGCGTGTAGGCCCGGCACCGGACGCTCGCAAGGGTGCGCGGGCGTTCATCGAGCGGCGGCGCAGGCTACACACGGCGAGGTGCGCCGCTCAGCGAATCGAGGGATCCACCATGACCACTGAACACTCCACTGTCGCGCACAAGCCGTCCCAGGCTCGCTGCGTACACCACTGGCTCATCGACGCGCCCAACGGCCGCGAGAGCCGCGGCAAGTGCAAGCTCTGCGGGAAGGCGAAGGTCCTCGCCAACTCCACCGAGAACGTGATGTGGGAGCAGACCAACACTCTGCGCAATGATCTGCGCAGCGCCATCCGCGTGCCACGCCCGGAGGACCTCGCCCTCTCCGACGAGCAGTAGGCAGTCACGCGACCTGGCCCCGCGAGGTCAGCATCGTGTACATCCAGAGGGGCACCCCACGGGTGCCCCTCTTCGTATTCCCGAGTCGTATTCCCGCGTTGTCTCCCCGGCTCATCCCCGCGACGGCCGCGGCGCTGCAACTGCCGCACGGTATGATGGGCGCATGGTGGACCTGACGGTCTCGATGGGGCGCGGCGCGAAGCAGGAACTGCGCCTGCAGAACCCGGTCATGACCGCGTCCGGCACGTTCTCCAACGGGGTCGAGTTTGCGAAGCGCTTCGACCTGGATGCCCTCGGCGCGCTGGTCTCGAAGGGGACGACCCTGCGACCGCGCAAGGGCAACCCCACGCCTCGCACCGTCGAGACCGCGGCCGGGATGATCAACTCCATCGGCTTTCAGAACATCGGCGTGGGCGCGCTCATCCGCGAGGTCGCCCCGACGTGGGCGCGCTGGGGCGTGCCCGTCCTGGTGAACATCATGGGTGAGACGGTCGACGAGTTTGGCCAGCTCGCGGAGCGACTCGACGGCATCCCCGGGGTCGCTGGCCTCGAGGTCAACATCTCGTGTCCCAACGTCGAGGTCGGCGGCATGGAGTTCGGCCAGGATCCGGCCACCGCGGCGCGCGTCGTGCGCCTCGTCCGCAGGTCGACCGGCCTGCCCTTCACCGTGAAGATGACGCCGAGCCTCTCCGACATGCGCCCGATCGCCCTCGCGGCGGCCGAGGCCGGCGCCGATGCGATCACGATCATGAACACCATTCCCGCGATGGCGATCGACATCGAGCGCCGTCGACCGGTGATCGGCAACGTCTTCGGTGGCCTCTCGGGGCCGGCGATCAAGCCAGTGGCCCTGCGCCACGTCTACCTCGTGGGTGCGGTCACGGACCTGCCGATCATCGCCGCGGGCGGCGTGACGACGCCGACCGATGCGCTCGAGTTCATCATGGCCGGTGCCTCTGCGGTGCAGGTGGGCACGGCGACGTTCCGCGACCCGGCCACGCCGTGGCGGGTCCTCGAGGGGGTGCGCGCCTGGTGCGACGAGCACGGGGTGAAGGCGCTCGACGAGATCGTGGGCGCCGCGCGCCGGATGGACTAGCCGCCCGTACCGCCGAGGGAGGGCGTCGTGCACACCTCGAGTTCATCGCATGCTGTTCTCGTGGTGCTCGGCTGGCTGTCCCTGATGGTGGTGGCGGCCCTCG
>CADEHD010000010.1:16137-18525 GCA_902827055.1 uncultured Chloroflexota bacterium
TCGGCCCTCGGGTGGTTCGGCACGGGGCGTGGGCTTGCGTTCCGCCTCGGCCTGGGCGACGTCGCCTCGGCGGTGGGCTTCCTCGCGGCAGCGGCGGTGGTCGTGGTGCTGGCCGGCTGGGCGCGGGGCGACGCCGAGGCGCGCGCGCTGGAGCGCCTCCGCTGCCCGACGTGCGCCGCGCCACTCGAGACGCGCCACGAGCACGCCGTCGCCTCGATGTCCGGGCGCCAGGTCTGGGCGTGTGCGTCGTGCGGCTTCGGCAAGGTCGCGCCGTTGACGTGCGCGGGGTGCGCCACCTAGTTTCGAAGGACGCTGGCGGGGGCCCTGCATGGGCCTCGCGCGGGCGACTGTTTCGGGGTGTAGCTCAGCCTGGCAGAGCGCTGCGTTTGGGACGCAGAGGCCCGCAGTTCGAATCTGCGCTCCCCGACCACTCCCTGTCGATCGCCCACGCGGCGGTGTAGCGCGAGGATGATCTGTGCTCGATGGCCTGCCGCCCTACGTCCTGGTCGCGCGCATCGCATCCATCATCGGTATGTCGTTTGCGCTCGCGATCGGGCTGCTGATGCTCATCGGCGGCTGGGTACTGCCGTCGCTGCTCGCGTTCGCAGCGTTCCTGCCCGCGTTCGGGTTGATGGCGTACGTCGAGCGCAAGGCGGCAAGCGACCGCGCGCGGAGCGCTCGAGGCGAGGCGTAGCCGCACCCCACCTCGAGCGCTCTGCTCGAGTCAGCTTTCGATGATTTCGATGGTCTCGATCCGGTCGCCGGGGGGCAGCGATCCGCCGCGCGACGGGTCGCGGGGCGTGATCCCCTGCAGCACTTCCAGCCCGTCGGTCAGCTCGCCGAAGACGGTGTACCGGCCGGTGAGGTGGGGCGCGTCGCCCAGCCCGATGAAGAACTGAGAGCCGTTCGTGTTCGGTCCGGCGTTCGCCATCCCGAGTGTGCCCGTGGTGAAGGGCGTCGGCGACAGCTCGTCGGGGACGGTGTAGCCGGGCCCCCCGCTGCCGGAACCAGTGGGGTCGCCGCCCTGCGCGACGAAGCCCGGCAGCACGCGGTGGAACGTGCAGCCGTCGTAGTAACCGTCGCGCGCGAGAAAGACGAACGAGTTCACGCTCTGCGGCGCGAGGTCGGCGCGCAGGCGAATCGTCATCTCGCCGCTCGCGAGCTTGACTTTCGCCTCGTACGTGCGTGACGCGTCGATTGTCATCGGCGGCGCTTCCTTGTAAGTCTTCGCCATCCACTCCCCCTTCGGGTGTGCTGCAGTCGGATCAGGGTGCCGGTGCCGGTGCCGGTGCCGGTGCCGTTGCGGGTGCGGGCGCGGGGCTCTCGATGATCTCCACGCTCTGGATTGTCACCGCCGGGGCCGACTCGGGTGCACCGAGCGGGCGCGGAGCGAAGCCGCGCAGTATGTCCATCCCTTCCGTCACGCGGCCGAACACTGTGAAGTCCGCGTTCAGGTGCGGCGCGGCACCAAGGGTGATGAAGAACTGCGAGCCGTTCACGACCCGTCCAGCCTTCGCCATCGAGAGGACGCCCGGCTCGAACTTGAGTCCGTTGCGTTCCTCGGTGAGGTTGTACCCGGTGCCCTCAGCACGGCCTGGCGGATCCCCCGCCTGCACGACGAAGTTCGGCTCCACGCGATGGAACGCCAGGCCCTCGTAGAACCGCGCCTTCGCGAGGAAGACGAAGTTGTTCACGTAGGCCGGCGCGTCCTTCCCGAGGAGCTCGACGCGCACGGTACCCCGGTCGGTGCGGATCACCGCCTGGTACTGACGCTCCGGGTCGATCTGCATCGGAGGGGCCGCGGCGTACGTTCGCTGGATCACGTTCGGGTCCGGCGTTGGTGTCTCGGTCGGTTCGGCGGTCGCCGTCGGCGTGGGGGTCTCGTCATCGCGGGTGCTGGTCGTGCCGTCGCCGACGAAGAACACGGAGCCGAGGCTGGCGATCATCAGGAGCATCGCGCCGAGGAAGAACCACCGCGTGTGGTCCTGGATCATCCCCATGACCCCCGGGAATCGCACTGGTCCCGGGTCGGTCACGGAGGTCATGGGACGCGATTGGCGGCGCTTCCTCTGGCGGAGGCGGCGCTCCTCCTGGCGGCGTTCGCGGCTCACAGGGCGGCCGTCGCAGCGCGACCGGTCAGGCCATCGATGGCAAGCGCCAGCGCTTCGGGGCGCCGACTGCTGAGGAAGTACGTGTGGCCATCGTGCAGCTGGATCTCGACGCCCCTCTTCACGAACGGCACCGAGTACGCCCGGTCGCGGAGGTTCCACGCCCAGCGGATGCCCCAGCCGCCGAAGCGCAGCCACCGGTAGGGACCCGCCGTCGCTCCCGCGCTGTCGCCAGCCTGCACGGCACTCCTGAATGGCCCAAAGCCGAACCGCACGCCCT
>CADEHD010000011.1:0-3822 GCA_902827055.1 uncultured Chloroflexota bacterium
CCGCATCAGCAGTTGCACGGAGCTGTTGGCGAGCACGGTGTGGCCCTCGGGCGAAGCCAGGAAGTCCTCCACGTCCTGCGTCACGGTGGTGAGGCCGAGCCAGCGCTTGCGGGCCTGCCGTGCCAGCTGCGCGAGGAACCGCGCCCCCTCCGGGTAGCGCATCAGCGACCAGGCCTCGTCGATCAGCAGCACGCGTGGCTTCGGATTCCGACGCACCTGGCCCCAGACGTGGTCGGCGATCAGGTAGGTGGCGAGCGGCCGCAGCTCCTCCTCGAGGTCGCGCGCGTTGAAGACCACGAACGGCCGGTCGAGCGCGGCAGTCGTGCGCTCGGAGAAGACGTGCCCGAGGCTGCCATCGACGTAGCGCTCCAGGCGGTCGGCGAGGCCGTGCGGCTCGTCCGACTCCCGCAGCACCGCGAGCAGGTCGCGCAACACGGGGGCGGACCGATTGTGTGTGGTCGAGTCGTCGGTGATGCCGGCGCGGCGGTAGGTCTCGAAGAGCGCCGCGTCGAGCGTGCCCTTCTCGCGCTGACCGAGCGCTGCGCCGGGCTCGGCGAGCATCAGCGAGAGCAGCCCCTGCAGCGCCAGCACGCGCTCGGCGAGCGGGTCGCGCGCGTCAGCATCGACGCCGCCCGGTGGCATGTCGAAGGGGTTGATGCGGTGCGGCGAGGTACCGGAGAGCCGGACCATCTGGCCGCCGACGGCCTCGCAGATGCGCGCGTACTCGTCCTCGGGATCGATCACGTAGTACTCGACCCCGAGCAGCAGCGCGCGCAGCGCCTCCACCTTGCAGGCGTACGACTTGCCGGCGCCGCTCTTCGCGAAGACCACCTTGTTGGCGTTCTCCTGGTCGGCGCCGAAGGGGTCGAAGATCACGAGCGAGCTGTTGTGGACGTTGACGCCGTAGAGCAGCCCGCGCTCGACGGCGAGGTGGCTCGAGGTGAACGGGATCATCGTCGCCACGCTCGAGGTGTCGAGGTTGCGGCGGCGGCCGAGGTGGTCCTGGCCCGCAGGCAAACAGGAGAGCAGCCCCGGCAGCATCTCGTAGAGCGCCGGCCGGGCGTCCGCCATCATCCCGCCGAGCGTCCCCTCCACACGCGCGGTGGCCTGGTCGAGCCCAGCCGTCGTGCGGCCGTGCAGGCGCAGGTAGAGACTCGCCGAGAAGACGCGCTCGTCGCCGCGCTCCAGCGCGTCGCGCAGCCGCTCGACGTCCTCGTAAGCGACCTCGCGCTCGACGCTGGCGATGCGGCCGCCCTTCGCATCGAGCATGCGGGAGGATTGCAGCTCGACCATGCGGTGCGTCAGGCTGCGCACGGCGTCCGCGGAGTCGAGCGGTTCCAGGTGCAGGCTGAGGTCGATCGGCTCGTCGAAGTCGATCAGGCGGCCGAGCCAGTTGGGGCTGACGTGCCGCGGGTAGTCGGTCAGCGCGAGCACGCGCGTCAGCTGCCCGTCGATTGCGAGCTGGGCCCGCGCCTCCTCGATCGCGGCGGGCGCGATCAGGTCGGCGACCGAACGGTCACCGAGTGCGAAGCGTTGCGCGTCTACTGACGGGCGCGCATCGCTGTGCTGGCGGCGGAAGAGCGCAGCGGGGCTACGCACCCGCGGTATCCGCACGCTGCGGGCGGATCACCACCGGCGTCGCGACCAGCGGTGCGCGCCGCGAGACTCCCACGGGGACCACGCCGAGCGTGGCCCGCCACAGAGCCGCGAGCTCTTCACCGTCGAGCCGTCGCCCGACGACGCCGAAAGAGCCCAGACCCTGCAGCACCTCGCCGCAGCGAAACGCCAGCTTCCGGCTCGCCAAGAGGAGGTCGTTGCGCAGTTGCTCGCGCTGTGCGCCGCGACGCCAGGGCCAGCGGAGGCGGGTGCGTTCGAACGCGCCGTCCATCCCCGCCGGCACGACGACGTAGAAGCGGCGGTCGAGCAACGTGCGCTCGCGTGCAATGCGCCGCACGAACACCTCGTGGTCGAGGGCCAGGCGGCGCAGCGTGTCGGAGTTCGACCGCGCGGCACGCACCCCCGCGAGATAGCCCTCGACGTCCGTCGGCACGACGCGCACCAGCACCTGCAGCGGGTAGGCGAGGCCGTTGAGGAAGCGCCGGTACCCGGCGAGGATCGACTCCTGCTCGGTCTCCGACTTCAGCGCGAAGTTCACGCTGCCCGCCTGCAGCACCGCGCGGTAGTCACCGCCGCGCAGCCGCAGCACGTCGCCCGCGATCTCGTCCAGCGGCAGCAGCTCCTGCACGCTCGCCAGCCGTCGTCTCCTATGCCGTGATCGCATGCGCATCCCCTTTCGTGGTTGTCGTCGGTTGAATTGCTGACTCGAACGGGCGCAGCACGACCTCGTGGGTCACACGCCGTGAGTCCGCGAGCTCGCGTGGACGCCAGACGGCGACGCGTGGCATCGCCCAGTAGCGCAGCAGCACGAACACCCAGTCCTCGAGCGGACGCCCCGCGGGCCGCCAGAGCACGAGCAGCAGCGTCGCGACCAGCACGATCGCTGCGATCACGAGGCGGCCCGCCAGCAGCAGCGGCAGGTCGCGCGCCGCGCCGTAGGCGAGTGCGAGGCCGATCGCCGCCGAGAGCAGCTGGCGCATCGTCATGCCGCCGAACGCCTTGTCGGCGACGTTCAGGTGCGTCGGGATCTCATGGCGCTGGCTCATGCCATCGCGTCCTGCACCATGCCGGCGATCACCCGCGCCAGCAGCACGATCGCGATGCCGGCGAGCGCATTCACGATCGCGGCCTTGCCCGCCTCCATCTGCCGTGGCGAGCCCGAGGCGGACATGTAGAGGAACGCCCCCCACATGACGAAGAAGGCGGCGACCGCCACCGCCACCCCCGTGCCGACGTTCAGCAGGTTCGTGAACAACGTGTTGACCTGGTCCATCTGGTTCCTTTCTCAATGGCCGCCGCGTGCGACCACCGCTTCCTCCCCACGCAACAACAGCTCCGCCACCAGCCAGCGCTCCTCACTGCGGACGAGTCGAAGGGTGACGTGCTGCACGACGTGTTCCTGAATGGCGCGTCCGGTCGCCGGGTCGCGCCAGGCGCGCTCATGCCTCGAGCGGACGGCGGCAATCGCAGCCTTCTCGGAGAGCGCAGTCACGGAGACCGACTCGACGTGCGCCGTCGTTGCGCGTTGCTGTGCGACCGCCTTCGCGTCGATAGCTGCGCCTGCGATCGCGTCGCGGAGCTCAACGGTGGTCAGGGCGGCCAGACGCGCGGTGTAGCCGTCCGTGTCCCGGAGGTCGATCGTCCCGTAGGCGGTGACGAAGGCGGCGGCGGTGCCTGCGACCGCGCTCGTGTCGCTGGCGCGGCGAGCGAGCCGTGTGGCGCCACTCCAGCCTGAGGACGCGGCGATCGCGAGTAGGAGCGCGGCCAGCCCGACCAATGCGTACGCCGGCCCGTGCCCCGCGCTCACTGCGTCACCGCCACCGCTGCGGTGGCAGATTGCCCGGACGGCGATGTTGGGGCTGGGGCGAGTGAGGCGTAGTACGACGCCCGCCCCAGCACAAGCGCGACGTACTCCCACGAGTGGTTGTACGCGTAGACGGCGTTTGCCACCTCGGCGGGTGCTCCGTGGTCGGCCAGATAGCGCGCCATCGCGGGGATGGCGTCGCGGTAGTCGTAGGGGTCACCGCCTTGGCCGTAGGCCTCCCAGCTCGACGGCAGGAACTGCCCGTAGCCGATCGCGCCCGCGGAGGAGGTCGCCATGTTGGCGCCGAAGCCGCTCTCGACCGAGGCGATCGCGGCCAGCAGCGTCCACGGCACACCGCTGTCCGCGCTGACCTCAACCATCACCGCGAGGTGCGCGGGCGG
>CADEHD010000011.1:3922-18462 GCA_902827055.1 uncultured Chloroflexota bacterium
ACGGCACACCGCTGTCCGCGCTGACCTCAACCATCACCGCGAGGTGCGCGGGCGGGAGCGGCGGTGGGTCAGATCGACCCGCACCGGAGAAGCCGGAGACGAGCGCGGCGAGCAGTGCGGCTACGGCAATGACGACGAGCAGCACGGGCACCAGCACGACGGTGACGATGACCGCGACGACCCTCAGGCCCTCGCGCGGAAGGTCGCCCAGCGCCGCGGCCACGAGCGCGAGATTCGCCATCGCTAGCGCCCCCCGCCAGCGGCGCGCGAACCTGCTCCGCCGCGAGGGGCGAGCCCGCCCGCGAAGCGGCTGAGCACGACGAGTGAGACAACGGAGCTGAGGCCGGCCTGACGCACCTGGCCGTGCAGGAGCGCGGGCACCTTGAGCGTGAGCCAGCAGACCGCGACCCCGAGCAGCAACGTGAGAATCGCGTTCGAGACGCTGCCCGGTGTCAGTTCCACCATCAGCGCGGCCCCGAGGCGCAGCACGATCACCTGCACGGCCTGCTGGAAGACCGTGATCGGGAAGAGGTGCGCCCACCAGCGCGCCCAGCCCTGGGTCTGGGGCAGCACCCAGAGCAGCACCATCAGCGGCGACAGCACGATCAGCATGTCGATCAGGGCCAGACGCATCAGCATCTGGAAGACGAGCAACAACGCGACCACGCCGTAGGTGATCGCCACGAAGACGAGCGCGATCCCCTGCTGCCCGACGCCGGCCTGGTCGTAGCCAGGCAGGCCGACCTGCCCCACCGCGCCGGCGAAGGCGTTGTTGGCGTCGATGAACAGGCGCGCCAGCTCGAGCGTGAGGTTGACGGCGAGTGCGGCGAGGATCACCCGCGGCAGCAGCTCCATCGCCTCGTTGTAGGGGCTGCGGATGTGCTCCTTCACGACGACGTTGAAGCCGCCCCACATCACGATCACAGCGAGCCCGGCGTTGGCGAGCGCACGCGAGAAGTCCCAGAGGCTGCGGACGGTCGTGCTCTCCACGGTGCCAGCGGTTGGCGTGCGCGTGACGAAATTCAGCGACGAACTACCCAAACCGAGCGCCCAGTCGATGAAGCTGCGCATTGCCTCGAGCAGCGAGCGGCCGATGGCGGTGACAACGGCGTCGAGGATGTCGGCCGCCCACTTGCGCGGGTCGAGTGCGGCGAGCAGATCGAGCAAGCCGGGAAGGTCCGCGGGGGCCGCCTGCGGGACGCCTGGCCTGCCGGGTTGAGGGGCGGTCGGCGAGGCCGCCGCCGGCGAGGCCTGCCCTGACGTTGGCTCGACTGCGGATGTCGACGACGCCAGGGCGACCAGAGGCGCGCCAGCACCGACGAGGGCCGCACCCGAGCTAGGCTCCTGCTGCGCGTGCGCTGGCACGGACAGCAGCAGCCAGCACGCCAGGGCTGTTGCACCACCGAACAGCAGGCCTCGCACGACCACCCCCTCTCGCATCGCCGTCGCGGTCCGCTTCCTCGCGGGCTCAGCGGCAGCGGTGCGGGGTTAGCGTGCGGTCAGGAGGTCACGTGGAGGTCCAAACCCAGTCCTTGGAGCGGTCCAAGTAGTCCAGAATCAGTCCACGATGTCGCACTGTCGTTGCGACCGGGCGTGAGCGTGTAGATCGATGCACACAATCATCCGCAGGCGTGAAACGGCAACGTGGGGCTCGGCCCCTTGCTCAAGCATTGGCGTGGCCACGCGCGAGTCAGCATCGCTCGGGCGGAGAGATCTAGTAATCAGGAGTCCCGCGCGGCGTACGACAAAGCCATGGAGCCGGCGGGCAACACCGCCGAGACCGCCTACCTGACACGCCGCCGCGACCAGCTAGGGTAGTGCCCGAGCAAGGGGCACGAGATCTTGTTCCTCTTGGCCGGCCCGAGTTCTTATTCGGTGAGCTCGACCCGGGCGCTCAAATCGGGAGTCCCTAGATCAGAAGTTCAGATACGGCGATTGCGGTGGCGGTGGCGGCGTTCACTTCACAATCGTCGTCGCACGGCTCCGACGCGACGACGTCCATCCGCCCAGGATAGGCCGCGTAGTGCTGAGGCCCGATGCCCCCGACTCTCGGCATCGCGGTGACCAGCCCCACGAACTGCAAGACCTCGTGCCCCGCGACGGACATGCTGAACGGGAACACATTGCGTCGGCCGTACTTCTCGCGCTGCGCTTCGGTCAGCCCGCGCAGGTAATCGGGATCGTCGAGCTTGCCCTCTCGATCCAGGGAGACGTCGCTACGCAACAGGGCGCCAAGGCAATAAAGGCAGCGGCGTCCCGGTGAGACCGAGTGAATGCGCCAGTCAATGTGCAGCGGCAGGCCTAACGAGTTCACGCGGGCGAGGATTCCTCCGTCGACGACCGGTATCAGATGCGAGTAGGCGATCGTGTTCAACACCCCTCGTGGCATCGGGCGGTCGACGCACGAAAAGAGCACATCGCAATCGAGCGCCGCAGCAATGCCATCAGGCGAGAGGAGACTTTGGTCGAGCGCGAATACCTCAACATCAGCCGCTGTATGGCTCGCTGTCATTGCGCGCGCAGCAATCTCGACTTTCGCGGATGCCAGGTCAACATCGTTCGGCTCGGCATGTAGCGTTCGGTCTAAGTTCCGCTCTTCGATCCTGTCGTGATCGACGAGAATCACGTGTTGGATGCCCATACGGCTGAGGGCTTCCGCCACCAGACTCCCCACGCTACCCAGGCCAATGACGCCGACGGTAGTCCGCACGAGATCCGCCTGCGCTTCTGCGCCCCAAACACTGATCGTCGCACGCTGGGACTCGGGTTCATGAGGCCGAGGGCGCAGCTGCGGGTGGTAGTGCATCCGCAATCGCTCGCCGCACACGCGGACGGTGGAGGCGTCGATCCTCGTGTAATCGCGCGGTCCTCGTCGCACCCAGATTCGAGCGCTCCACGCTCCGTCGGCGCCAACGGTAAGGCCGAGCACCGGCAGCTGGCTTCGGGCCGCGACGGCGCCTCCAAGGCGTTCGCGTTCGGCGAACTCATCATCGCTACTCATTCCCTGCCATCCACGGCCAGGGTGCGAGTGAAGTAACGCTATTCCCATCCCTTCCGGAAGACCGGAAAGCACGCGGAGCAGATAGTCGCCTGAGAAGGAAACGTTCCCGTGCAATTCGCGATCGCCATCCATCGGCATCACGGCGCGCTGGAGGATCGCGTTATAGCGTCTGGCGCCTCGGCTCGGACGCCAGTAGGCGAAGACAAGATCTTCCTGTCGGGGGATGCCGGCGAGGAGATGCGCTTGGACGGATCTCTCGAGTTCAGCCGTCATCGCGACTGACACTTGGACACCCCGGAACGCGTCGACGTCATATCCGTTCATTGGAGTCCGTCCAGCGCCCAAAGCACCCATACCCATATCTTCTTGGGGCTAGGCGCGAAGTCGAACCGCCTGCTGAGGTACTGCCAGTCCGCGCCGAGCGGGCTCGCCTGACTCGACTGAGAATTCATGGGCACGAGCGCGGGCGACACATGAATCGAGGAGGCGACCGAGTAGGGGTTCGCTCCAACCCTCGGTAGCGCGACGTCGCATGTCTTGCCGGCCAGCGCACCGGACGTGATCTGGACTTTCCGTACGGCGGTGTAGGACGCACCTGCAGTGTCTTGAACTACCTCCAGGTCAAAACCAAGGCTCCTGATATAGGCGTCGAGCTCACTCTGCTCCACAGCTGTCTCCTAGGAGGTCGGCGTTTGCCCGATGAACGTCGCGGTGAAGCTCTCGCCGTCGTGAAGCGGGATTTCCTCGTCGTAGTCCGTGAAGGTGTGGTTCCCGTTATCACGCGTCAGCTTGTAGTCCGTCGCCGGCGTGAGTTCAGCGTTTTCGAGGACCTGTCGCACCGTGAGCTTGTGCTCAGTCGTGTGCTGCGCCTCGCCGTTCACGGAGTAGGTGATGTCGCGCGGGTGCCCGGGGCCTTCGCCGCCTCCGTGTCCCCCGCCACCCTCGCCCGGTCCGCCCTGACCCCCTCCTTGGTTACCGTGCTCGCTTGTCATCGTGGTATCTCCTTTGAGTTGGCGTTCGGCCAGCGCTGTTCGCCCGTGTTACTTCGTGTCGCGCGGCGGGTTGGAATCGTTACCCGGGGCCACCGTGTCCGAGTCCTGAATCCGGCCGTCAAGCGCGTGGATGCGCAGCTCCCCACCACCCGCGTTGCGGACGATGTCCCGGCCGCGCTGCTCGGCGGCGTGCTTCGTGTCGGTGTGGGCGGAGGCGCGGTCGGCCCCCGGCTTCTTCACATCCCAGCCACCCCCCGGGTTCGGGACAACGTGCCGGTTGTTCGACTTGCTCATCGGTGGGTCCCTTCGAACTACTCTGCCGCGGCTGGCTGTTTCACATTGCCGCTGCGGTCTCTCGTGTGAGACACTACCGACAGTCGATTCGCCTGTCAAACAGCAGTCTTAGTAAAGAAACAGTAGAGGTGTCTCTTTGGCGAAGGTCACCCTCGGCGAAATGGGCGCTCTGGTTCGTGAGCGGCGGGGACCCCGAGGAGTGAGGGAGGTATCCACCGAGATCGGCATCAGTCCGGCAACGCTATCGAGGGTCGAGAACGGCAAGCAGCCCGACCTGACGACCTTCGAGAAGCTCTGTCGGTGGCTCGGAATCAGTCCCTCCGATGTGTTGGACGTGGACGGTGGCAGTGACCGCGGGCGTGGTCCCGCGAGTCCAGCAATCGCAACCGCCCACCTGAAGGCGCAGCAACAGATTCGACCGGAGCTCGCACAGGCATTGGGCGAAATGATCCTGCGAGCGCAGGCAATGCTCGCCGATGACTCTCGTCCGGATAGCGTCTGAGGAGTCGCCGTTCGTGTCATTCCAACGGGGATTCAAAACGCGCTGCGAGAATCTCGCGGAAACGGTGAGGAAGGACGTTGGGCTGCAACCCGATGCGGCCCTCGCTCCAGAGATCGTAGCGACGTACCTGAACATCCAGCTTCTGCATCCGAAGGACATACCCGGTATGCCGGCGGGCGCGCTCGACGCCCTGCTGGTCACGGATGCGAACGATTGGTCGGCGCTTACCATCGGTAGTGACGGTGGTCGCTCCCTCATCATCTACAACCCGACCCACTCAGCGGCGCGGCGTGCGAGCGATCTCTCGCACGAGATGGGGCACCTTCTGCTGCGCCATGCGCCTTCAACCTTGATGTTCTCGCCTGACGGCACATGGACTCTACGTTCGTTCGATGCGGCCCAGGAGGACGAAGCGAATTGGCTCGCAGGCTGCCTACTGCTCCCGCGAGTCGCGCTGCTCACCGTTACAAAACAGCGACTCACCGACGAGGTCGCAGCGGCTCGTTTCGGCGTGAGTACGCAGATGCTGAGATATCGACGCGGCGTTACGGGCGTCGAACGGCAGGCGGCCCGTAGCCGCTAGCGCGCGTCAGCAGGCCTGGTTAGAAGGAGCTGCTTCCCCTGCCGCGCTGGTTCGTAGCGACAGAACTGCCGGTCCACATGCTCAGATCCTAGTTTCCGTGGCTGTCAGTCGGCGTCGCGCCCTTCCATCAACGGTCCTTCGGGGATTGGCAGCTACCCCGACCTCTCACACCTGGACCACCTCCGAGAGCAGCGCGCGCGTCTCGGCGGATGGCCCAGCGTGCGAGTCATCCAGTTCCCGTCGGAGCGCCTCAGTCAGCGCCTTGAATACCTTCCTCGAGCCATTCACGTCGCCAGTCGCGGTGAAGCATCGGATAAGACCGCGCGCCGCATCTTCGTCGGTTGGCTCGCGTCCGAAGATCGCCTGGTAGAACGCAGTCGCGCGCGCCACGTCCCCGCCGTGCAATGCAATCGTGGCTGCTCGGCGGGCCGCCTCGATCAGGCGCTGCCGGTAGTCGAGGCGGTACGAGTCGAGCCATGTGAAGAACTCGCCCTCCAAGAAGTCGCCCGAGTACAGGTTGAGCGCCCGCTCGTACTCGTCGAGCGCCTCGGCATCCGGCAGGCTCGCCGCGCGCCGAAGTGAAGCGTCGACGCTATCCAGGTCCACGTCGAAGAGCGCCGTTGGCAGCTGGAACCGCTGGCGGACGGCGATCAGCGGCTGCAGGTTGTCGTCGCCCGTCGCCGCTCTGAGCGTGCTCCGCAGCGTGCTCGCTGTGTTCGAGAGCGTGTGCTTGAGGCTCGCGTCCCACGAGTAACCCGGCCACAGCGCTTCGGCCACGACTTCTCGAGCGACTGACGCGCCACCGTGCGCGACCAGGTATGCCAACAACTCGCGGGACTTCTCCAGCGGCCAGCGGTCAATCGGCGTTCCCCGCGCCCTGATCTCGAAATGGCCGAGGCAGCGCACGCTGAAGAGAGGTGCCGTCACCGACGCCTCGGCGTCCGGACGGGGCAGCGTAAACAATGCGGCCTGCCGGGTCGCAACGGGTGGGCCGGCTGGGATCGCCGGCGTCCGCTCCCGGACCGGAGCCATAACCGAGGAGGAAGTCGGCGCGGCTGCGACGTTATTCGCAGCGTCGAACGACGGGGGCTCGCTCACCCCCAGGTCCTGATGATCGGCGCCAGGTTCTTGTCCCCACCCTTGGGTTTCAGCTTCCGTTCGGAGCACACCGCGAGGGGCCTGCTCGTCAGCGTCGTTGCCTATCTGCGACTGCAGTTCCGAATCATCGAACAGATCCGTCGCCTCCGCGAGAACGGCGTTGGGCGGCGAGCTGGATGCATCGGGGCGGTCAGGCGACCACGCGAAAGGGTCGGGCCGTCCTTCCTCGGCGCTCACGCCCCAGCGTGTGGAGGTGTCCCGTCGCACGATCACGGGGTCCAGGAAGATGGGCTGCTCGCGGCCCACGGTAAGCGCGATCGCACCAGACGCGACCCCATTCCCACCATCCATGTTGCTGCTCGCGTAGGGATCGTCGAAGACGACCGACGCACCGAACTCGGCACCGCGAGCTGCTACATCCCCGGCGGAGATCGCCGCGATCACGAACACACCGGCGCGTGGGCCGTCGCGCAGCACTTCGTCGAGTGAGACGTCGTCCGCGGCCGCCGTGAGCGCGAGCACTGGGCGATCTGAAGAGCCCGCCGACCTGCTGCGGATCATCTCCGCGAGCTCGCTTGCGATGTCTGGAGTGTCTGCTGGTGTTGCCCCACCCGTGTGTGGAAGCGACTCCTGCTCTCCGAGCAGCTGGTCGACTGCCGCGTCGAGCCGGACCGAAAGCTCCTGCGGCGCATGCGTACTCGAGACAGTCGCCAGCCACGATCGCAGCAGTTGCCGGCGCTCGCCGTCGGAACCCACGACCGCCACGGATCCCGTGGCCGCGAGGTTCAGGTAGACGATGCCACCCTCGTTCGCGCCGACAGGGACCACCAGCGCAGGCGCGACTCCCTCCGCCTCGTCGCCGAGGAGGCCAGCGAGCCGCTGAAAACCCGACAAGGTGAGCGCGACGCGAGTCGCGCCCACTACGTCCGCTTCGATGTCGCAGGCGAGGCGCCGCTCCAGATCGTGGCGATGGGCGATCAGCGCTTCTGCGTCTCCCACCGGGCAGCGCACCGTGAACTCGAGGCGGCGACGTGACTCTCGCACCTTGAGCGGCGCCGACTCCCCGAAGCCGTAGTCAGCGAGTGCGCGCGCGAGAGCCCGTGTCGCCAGCATCACTCGTCCTGCGTCGCCCGGCCCCTCACGGGCGTCGCCGCCGCTGGATAGCCGCAGCCGACCATTGCGGCTCAAGCGCTGGACGAAGACCGCGGTCCCCCCGATCACGGCGAACCCTGCCGCCGTCACCAGCACGCTTCGCGGCACCGACGGCCACTCCCATTGCCATTCCCATCCGGCGCCACGCTTCGACTCATCGCTCGCCACTTGCTGCTCGGTGCGCGGCGCGTGCGCAGCGGTCGCGCTCGCGAGCGGCGTCGCGGATGCAGTTGCCACTGTCGGCACGGAAGGTGCGCTGGGTTGTGCAGGCTGTGGTGTGGGGACCGCGCGCGCCGTCTCGGCTCTCGCGATCCGCAGCTCGAGTACCCAGCCCGGCAAGATGAGGTTCGCGTCCGTGAGCCATCGCCCGGCACTCAATTCGCGCCCTTGGTTGCGCTCCCAGATCTCGACCCAGCGGAAGCCATCGCCCAGCAAGCGCTCGGCGATGCCCCAGAGGTGATCGCCCTCGCGCACCCGGTACGTGATGGCATCACCCTCGACGGCGAGATGCGGCGCAGGCAGTGGGATCCGCAGCACCCAGCCGGGCCGGATCACTCGCGGGTCGGAGAACCGCTCCCCTTCGGTCATCGGGCGATCGCGGTTCGCCTCGAAGATCTCGACGAAGCGACTGCCGTCCGTATAGAAGCGGCGCGCGATGTCCCACAGGTAGTCGCCGGGGGCGACCGTGTACTCCACGAACGCTGGGGTCTGCTGCTCGACTGCCTTTGGGTACTCCGGTGCCGGGCTGCCTGTCGCAGGTGCCGTTGCGGGCGGCGGCGCGACGGCGACAACAGCGGCCGGCTCTGCGGCGATCGCGAGCCGCGACGAAGTCGGCAGCCAGCTCGCCAGCATGAGCGTGCCCGCGACGCCGCCGTCCACGGCCCGCCGCACGGCTGGGATCGTGACCAGGTCGCTCAGGCGCAACGCCGTTCGTGTCCAGCTCGCCCCGCCGGTCGAGCGGTCCGCGAGCACGACGAGGAAGCGCAGGCCGGTGGCGAGCGCCAGGTAGCCGAGGGCAAGCCATGCGACCGTCGCGGCCGCGGCGATCACGTCCCCGTCGGCGAGCCGCGAGCCGGAGAGGGCCTCACGGACGCGAGCCCAATCAGCGGCTCGTGCGGGCAGGCGCGGCGGTCCGTCGATCCGCCAGAGCGTCGCCCCGAGCGCGACCCCGCCAACGACGGTCGTGAGCAAGGGAAGGCTGCGGCCTCTCCTCGAGTCCGTCCGCCGGTCACTGATTGATTGAGGTCGCCTTGTTGCGCCTGCCATAGCCCGCTCCGATGGCTACCTGCTCGCTGTGAGGACCGACTGCAGCTGCTGCACGGGGTACGCACGGGAGTACGTCTGCACGACCGGGGCGAGCGGTTGCCATGCGCCGCCGTTCACGCGGAATTGCGCGGCGAAGCTGATATCGAGTTGCGTGGTGAAGCTCCCGCCCGCGCGCAACGACGACTGCTCATACGTGTGTCGGATGTCGCTCTCCACCGGGTACGCACGACCAACCGAGAGCGTGTCGAGCACCGCCCCGTCCCCGAAGCTCCAGTGGTAGTTCGCCGGCCAGATCTCGACCTCGACCACCACAAGCCCGACCGCGCGTGAGCCGCTGAGGCGCCGGCCGTCGTAGCCATCGATCCAGAACCACGACGGCATCGCCACAAGACCGACGCTGGGATTGGCACCGACACGGATCGGTGGCAGCGGCACGATGCCGAGGATTTCTGCGGCGATCGCGACAGGGTCGACGGCGGCGAGGGGCGGCCCAACGACCACCGCGGGCGTGCCGGGAGCGGTAGTGGGAACCCAGGCGATCCCGAAGTAGCCGTTGTCACAGCTCACGGACCACGGTGTCGTATCCGGGTGGGCAGCGAGCCCTTCGCGCAGCCAGGCGACGCTCGCGTTCCCGATGTTCATCGGGCTCGACGTGCACTTCGGTCCGGTCGTCGTGCTGATCGTCCCAATGGTCCCTGGTGTTCCGTCGCGGCCCGGAGTTTGCGCGACGAACGAGATGTAAATTGTGACCCCGCCGGGGCCGGATACGACCGAGATGTCCGCGACCGGCTTGTTGTCTCGAGGAGACACGGGCACACCCGGTGTTAACGGACCATCTGCATGCGCCACATCTCCGACAGCAAGGCACAACACGGCGCCTGCGAAGCCTGCCAACAGTCGCTTCAACATTGCCCGCCCCTATCGCTGGCGAACGCTTCTCGTGACGACCCACCGGCCGTCGGATTTCTCAAGAAAGAACGCGTCTTGGATGACTTCGCCGCTGCCAGGTGCTGAGGGAGGGTCCTTCGTCCGAGCGTCAACGGCGAAGCTGTTGTTGACGTACCGGTCCAACACCGTGGCCGATCGGTCAGTGATGTTGCTGACGGCGATTGAATGTTGAACGACTACCCGGAGCGCGACCCCCTGCTGGCGGAACGATGCAATCTCCTGCTCGATCCCCGTGAGCTCTTCACCGACGGCGAAGGGAGCCACCAAGGAGGGATCGAGATTGAGGACGGCGCTGGCGTACGCATCCCAGTACGCTAAGTACGCGATTCGCACGTCTTCCTCTGCTGACCGCGCGGGACTTGCCGATGCGATCGGCGACCGCGACGGGCTTGCGCTGGCGATCGCCGTCGGAGTTGCGTCCCTTACCGCGCTAGTTCCGCACGCGGCTGCCGTCCACGCGATGGAGAATGCGACCGCGATGCTGAAAAGGGTGGCGGCTGTGACACGCATGGCTAAGGACTCCCCGCGAACACGCCGTGGCGCGGCTCCGATGCCGAATGGGCGCTGATCTCGACGCTGCGGACGCCGAAGGCGCCGAGGAAGCCCGTGCGCGCGGAGCGCGAGACGTCCACCTCGATACGCGAAGGGGCGACCGTGACCGCGTACACGAGGCCGCCCTCGCGCGCGAGGTACGCCGTCGCCACCGAGCGTGCAGCCGTGATGTCGAGGGCGACGATCCCGCCGCTCGAAGCCCGATAGGTGTTCTCATCGAGCTGCATCGCCGCGGCGGCGGCAGCGGCATCCGCCACGTTCTGCAGGTCGCGCCGCTGCGCGAACAACATTCCTCCCTCGGCGACGAGGCCGGCCACAGCCACGAGGGCGGTCAGGAAGATCGCCACCAGCACCATCGCCTGCCCACTCTCGTCGCGCGCCAGCTCGCGGATCGTCCTTCTCATGGTGCGGCCACCGTCCGACCGCGGTACAGCTCGATACGGTCGTCGTGGCTGCTCGACACCGTGACTTCGATCCGCCCGAGTAGCGGGAGGTCGCCTAGTCCCACCTCGTACCAGGTCTGTGCGCGCACCATCCCGCCCCGCGCGAACGCCCCGGCGTCGAGTGACACGCCAAGACGCTCAGGCGCCAGGCCGTGGCCATCAGCGATCGCCAATGCGCGCTCCCGCGCAGACGCCAGTCCCGCGGACGCGGAGGGCGCCACGGCGAGGGCCCGCCCTGCCTCACGCGCGGCCGCCTGCACCGCGACCTGTGCCTGCACGATCCGCCCGGCCGTCACGACTCCGAACGCGATCACGAGCACGGCCGGCAGCACCAGCGCTGCCTCGATCAGCGCGCTGCCCGACTCATCGCCGAGCATCCTGCCTACAACAGCCACCACCCTATGGACCACTGCGGAACCCTTCCTTGCGGACCTCCGAGCTCGACTGGATCGGGAGCGTGAGGTTGCTCACCCACGGGATGAACAGCCGGTACTCCCCGCTGGCCCGCGTCGCCACGGTCTCGCCGTGGTCCTCCGCCGTCACCGCGAACGCCGCCCCAGTCCGCCCAAGGCCAGCCTCCAGCACGGAACGCGTGCGCACCGCGCCATCGAGCAGCGAGTTGCCCTCGCCGGCCGCGAGTCGCGCCCCCTCCGCCGTGGCGGTGTTCGCCACGTTGCGGGCGTGATGGACCAGCGCAAACTGCACCGCGCCGATGAGCACGATCAGCAGCATCGGCAGTGCCAGCGCGAGCTCGACGCTGCTCTGCCCCGACTCGTCGCGGAGCAGCGCGTCGCGCCTAGATACCGGTGAGCGCCGTGACAATGCCGTTGAAGACCCCGATTAGGCTCGTGCCCACCGACTGCGCTGCGGAGAGCGCGACGATCGCGATCACGGCGGTGATGATCGCGTACTCCACCATCGCCGCTCCGCTCTCGTTCGCATGCAGCGTCTGCGCCGCCCCGATGATCCTTCTCAGCATCACGACACCCCTTTCCGGTCCATGACCGTCCGTCTCATTTGCCCAGGCCGAGCAGCGCGACCCCCGCGGGGTAGAGCAGCACGACCAGGAACACCGGGAAGATGAAGAGCGCGACCGGGAAGAGCATCCGCACCTCGGCCTTGCCGCCCTCTTCGACGAGCCGCGCCCGCCGCCGGTCGCGCACCGTCTCCGAGAGCGCGAGCATCGCCGGGGCGAGCGGCAGTCCCTGCGCGTGTGAGAGCCGCCAGGCGTCGGCAAGTGATCGCAGCTCCGCGATGCCCTCGCGCTCTGCGAGCGCCTGCAGCCCTTCGGCGTAGCCGGCGGTACCCAGTCCGGCCTCGCGCGCCACGTCGCGCAGTTCCGCGCCGAGCACGCCGCCAAGCTGACGCCCGGCCTCGACCAGCGCCTGCTCGGGCGACAGTCCGGCGCTCGCCGCGATCACGAAGAGGTCGAGCGTCACCGGCAGCTCCGCCAGCACAGCGGCGCGACGCGCACGGAGGCGGCCGTTCAGCTGCCAGCTCGGCGCCGCGAAGCCGGCGCCAAACGCGCCCAGCCATACCCAGACCGGCCAGACTCCGAGCGGATGGACGCCGAGCAGGTTCATCGCGGGGAATGCCGCGAACGCAACCGCGCCGGTGGCGAGCTGCTGGCCGCGGAACTGCGGGGCGCTCATGCCCGGCCAGCCCAGCTCAAGTCGCCGATCGAGGTCCCCGGCCTCGATGCCAGCACGGCGCAGCAGCCGCCCGATCTGCTCGCCGGCGTCATCGAGCAGCGGGCGCAGCACGCGCTCCAGGAGCACGGAGCTGAACATCGGTGAGCCGACGGCGCTCGCACGTTCATCGGCCTCGATCCGCCCCTGCGCCGACAGCCGTCGCAGCCGGGTGACGAGTTCTGGCCGCGGCTGTCCGAGCGGCTGCGCCATCACGAGCAGCCAGAGTCCGGCGCCGAGCGCGCTGCTGAGCAGGAGTGCGGCCGTCACCTCAGCACCCGCCCCTCGCCAGGCAGCGCCGTCGCACGCAGCATCGCCGCGTAGCCGGCCGTGACGCTGAGCAGGCAGAGCGCGAGCACTGCCTGCCCTCCCGGTGAGGCGAACACGCCGAGGTAGTCCGGATTGGTGGCGCGGATCACGAGGATCAGGACAAGCGGCAGCGCCGCGATCACGCGCGCCGACATCACGTTCTCGGCCTGATGCGCCCGTACCTCGCGCTTCGCCTGCACGCCGCCGCGCACCGAGCGGCTGAGCCCATCGAGCACCGCCGCGAGGTTGCGGCCGCCAATGCGATAGGCAGTGAGCAGCGCGACTGCGAGCGTGTCGAAGAGCGGTTCGGCCATCCGTTCGCGCGCGCGTCCGAGTGCCTCCTCGAAGCCGGTCAGGCGGATGTCCCGCTCGATCTCGCGGAAGACCGGGCGCAGCACCTGCGGGCCGGTGCGACCCAGCGCCCGGATCGCCTCTTCCATGCCGAGCCCGATGCGCACCGCGTCACGCAGCGCCTCCACGGCCTCTCCGATCGCTTCCTCTACATCGGCTCGCTGGCGTTCGGCGCGCTGCTGGAAGTACCAGGATGGGAGCAGCAGCCCAACTCCGGCCGCGGCGAGCGTCACCACCGGCCAGCCGAACACCGTGTGTGCGACCAGCCCCGCCGCCCCGCCGGCCGCTCCGGTCGCCAGAGCAATCTCTCGCGTGCCGATGCCGTCGCCGCCCGAACGCTCGAAGAGCCGCACGAGCCAGCTGCTGTGCGGGGCCGAACGCGGCTCGTCCCGACCGCTCGCGGTGAGCGAGAGGTAGACCAGCAGCAGGCCCAGACCCAGGGTCAGGCTCAGGAGGACAGGCACGGGCGGCTCCTCATGCGGGCATCCTCGTGATCAGCGGTCCAGCGCAGGTCCAAACGCGCACCGTGCGCGGTCCAAACGGTCCAGCGCAGGTCCAAATTCAGTCCAGACCGTCCAGACGCAGTCCGCGCGCCCACGCTCAGGTGCTCCTTCCGGGGCCGGCGTACCCGACGGCGAGCAGCCGGGTCTCGCGGCGCGGCCGGATGCCGGTCCAGCGCAGACGCCCGCCCTCGAGCGCGAACAGCTCGCTCCCGGTGACCGCGTCGCGCTCGAGGCCGGTGACTTCGTAGATGCTGGAGACCTGGCGGCGACCAGAGACGTCCATGCGCAGGTGCACCACCAGCTGGATCGCCTCCGCGATCATTTCGGTGATCGCCTGTGCGGGGAGCGCCTCCTCGGCCATCAGCGCGTAGGTGCGGAGCTTGCTGAGCGCCTCGCGCGGACCGTTGGCGTGGATCGTGCACATCGAGCCCTCGTGGCCCGAGTTCATGGCGGTGAGCATGTCGAGCGCCTCGGCGCCGCGCACCTCGCCGACGACGATGCGAGTGGGCCGCATGCGCAGCGCATTCTTGACCAGTGAGCGGATCGAGATGCCCCCCGCCCCCTCGACGCTGGCCGGCCGAGCCTGCAGCGCGACACAGTCGGGCAGCACCGGCTCCAGCTGGAGCTCCGCCGTCTCCTCGATGGTAACGACGCGCTCGTCCAGCCCGGAGATCGAGGCGCCGAGCGCGTCGAGGCAGGTGGTCTTGCCGCTCCCGGTGCCGCCGGAGATCAGCATGTTCAACCCCGCGCGCACGGCCGCCTCCAGGAACGCCGCGGCTTCGGGCGTCAGCGCCTCCAGCGCGACCAGGTCGTCAAGCGTGCGCGCCCGCAGCAGGAACTTGCGGATGGTGACGTGCG
>CADEHD010000012.1:0-6321 GCA_902827055.1 uncultured Chloroflexota bacterium
TCCTGCTTGCTCCGCACATGACCGTTCGTCACCTGTAAGAAGAATGCGGGTTGGGTCTGTCGCCATCGTTATGGTTCTCCGGTTAGGCTGGTCCGGCCGTTTGTCGAACGGAATCGATGTTCCGCACGGCCCCTGGGGGGGCGCCAGTAGATGGGGTTGTTGTGACGCGAGAACCACTCGGTGTGATCTTGAACGCGGGGCTGGGCACCCGGCTCCGGCCGATTACGCCGTCGACTCCCAAGGCGCTGGTCCCCGTCATGGACCGCCCACTCATCGACTACGGGGTCGAGTTCCTCGAAGGGCTCGGCATCCGCGAGATCGTGGTCATCGTGAGCCCCGGCGACGATGCCACCCTCGAGCGGGCGCGCATCTCGAGTTCGCCCGGCGTCACGATGCACCAGGCGGTGCAGGCGGAGGCGCGCGGCATCGGCGACGCCGTCATCTCGGCGGGGTCGCTCATCGAGGACCGCACGGTGGTGGTGCTCGCGGCGGACACGCTGCTGATCGGGGATGACGCCCAGTACGTCCGCGATTTCGAGCAGGCCGGTGCGATGGCGGGCCTCGTGCTCGCGCCCGTCCCCGACCCGCGCTCGTTTGGCGTCGCGGTCCTGGACGGCGACCGTGTGACGGACCTGCAGGAGAAGCCGGCCGTGCCGCGTTCCGACCTCGCGCTCGTGGGGGTCTGGCTGCTCAGCCCTGGTGCGATTGAGCGCATCCGCGCGAACCCCGTCATCAACGCCAAGGGCGAAAGCGACCTGACGGCGACCATCGGCGAGCTGGTGAACGAGGGCGCTGACGTGCGCGGCTGGTGCACGCCCGGGCGCTGGCTCGACGCCGGCACTGTCGAGGGACTGCTGGCGACACACGCCGTGCTGCTCCGCGGGCTGGCCTCTTCGGGCGAGTTCGACGGTGGCTGCCACGTCACGGGCTCCGTATGGATGGGCGACGGGGCGCAGGCTCGAGGCTCGCAGCTGTACGGCCCGGTACTCATCGGAGCGGCCGCTGCAGTCGAGGAGTCCGAGGTCGCATCGTCGGTCGTCGGATCGAACGCCGTCGTGCAGGGCGCCCGTCTCGAGGGCTGCGTCGTGCTTCCGGGCGCGCGCGTGGTGGGTGGCACCTACCGCGACGTGGTGATCACCGCAGCTGGCGAAGTCGGTGGACCCGGCGCTCTCCTGAACTAGGACCTACGGCAACGACTAGCGCCGACCGAGCCAGGGCAATCGCCAGCCCTGGCTCTTGCGCATCCCCTCGATGCGCGCGCGAACCGCGGCCTGTTCTCCGATCAGCAGCGAGTGCCGCCAGTCCCTGACCGTCGCCGCACTGCCGTCGCGCTTGCGTTCCGGGGCGCGGAACCGCTCGAACGGCTGCCAGGGGCCCGTGCGCGACTGGCGTTCCAGCACCTCGAGGCCCGCGGCGCGAGCGAGTACCACGCCGGCGGCGACATCCCAGATCCCCGGTGCGTAGAACACCGCCGAGTTGAAGGCGCCCGACGCGACCAACGCGCACTCGAGCGCGGCGGACCCGGTGACCCGGTGGTCCCAGTCCTTCGCAGAGGCGGACGCGCCACCTGGCGCGGCCGCGAGGCGTCGCCGCAACCCCTCGCGTGTGCCGCGCACGACCGGACTGCCCTCGAAGGCGAGCGCGCCCCCGAGGCGCGCGTGGTACGCACCGGGGCGGAGGAGGGGGCCGCTCGAACACCAGATTGCCCCCGCGACGGGGCGCCCGTGGTGCAGGACGCCGATCGAGCAGGCGATCAGGGGGAAGCCGTTGAGGAAGTTCGACGTGCCGTCGAGCGGGTCGATGACCCAGAGGTACTCGTCCTCGGCGCGCGCCGGGATCGCGACCTCCTCGCCGATCACCCCGTGACTCGGGAAGCGCTCGGCCAGGCGCGTGCGCACGTGCTCCTCGATGGCGCGGTCGAGCTCCGACACCGGATCGCGCGGAGCGCCGTCGCCGCTCCCGGCCGTCTTGTAGTCGACGGTGAGGGGGCGGGAGAGCCCGGCCTCGATCTCCAGCCCCGCGAACCGGGCGAGGTCCAGCGCGGTGTCCTCGAGGGCTGCGAGCAGGCCGGGGTCCGGATCGGCGAACAGGGACAGCTGTCCCGCGCTCACGAAGCGCGCGTGCCGAAGTCGGTCAGGATCGTGAGCAGGCGACCCTCGTTGGACTGGATCAGCGCCGCGCGCTGGTTCCAGGCCGCCACGACTTCGGGCGGGGGGTCGAGGTCCGCGCTTGGCCTCGAGAAGCGGTGCCAGTCCGACAATGACGGGAAGGCGAAGAGCGTCACCACTTCGTCCGAGGTGTGCAGCGGGTCCTGGCCGAACGCGACCAGCCGACCGCCCATCGCGGCGAGCCACGGCCACACGACCAGCGACAGCCGACGGAACTCCGGGAGCGCACCGGGCCGCAGCAGGTACGTGCGTTCCGAGATCACCGAGCCGCGCCCGAAGGTGGGCGGAGGCGTGGCCGGCGGTGAGTCCGGCGTGCGGTAGAACGCGCCGAGCTGCGACACCTCCTCGTCCACCTCGATGATGCGGGCGCGGCTGCCGCTCGCCAGGCTCGGGCGATCGCTCAGCTGCTCGAGGTATGGGGCAAGCCTGGGCGCGATCGCTGGGTCCGTGTAGAAGGCACCCGCGCCCCGCGGGCCGTCTCGGCGGGTCGCCTCCCAGTGGCGGAAGTCCGCGTACGCGGTGTGCGTGGTGACGACCTCGTCATCCGCGCCGAATTCCCAGCGCCCGTAGGCGAGCATGCGCGCGCCCAGCTCGAGGAACGCGGGCCAGATGCTCTCGCGGCCCTCGCGCTCAAACTCGGCGCGGTCGGCGCGATCAACGCGGAACTGTCGCTGGACGAGGATGGTCACGTGGCCTCCTCGTTCGAGGATAGGGCGAGGGGGCGGCGCCTTACACCGCCCCCTCGCCTGTCACGCTCCGCGCGCCGCCCGGGATCAGGTCGTTGCGACGTGGCCGCGGCGACGGAGCTCACCTTCCAGGTCGAGCGGCCGCGTCCCGAATCCCCGGGTGGCCCACTCGGCGCGGGGGACCAGCCAGAACACCTCGAACTCGTTGCCGTCCGGGTCCTGCCCATAGAGGCTGAGGCTGCTCCCGTGGTCCGACTCGCCGGTCATGGCGCCGGACTGGAGGAGCGCGATGCGCGCCTCGGCGAGCTCTGGCAGCGCGTCGACCTCCCACGCGAGGTGGTAGAGGCCGACCTGGCGCCCGCCGCCCGGACCCGGTGCGCCGGCGCCGATGCCGAACAGGCCCAGGTCGTGGTGGTTCTCGCTGCCGCCGGCACGCAGGAACAGCGCCTGCTCGCCCATCGCCTCGACCAGGGTGAACCCCAGGACGTCCCGGTAGAACGCGAACGACACCTGGGCGTCGCGGACGAACAAGACCGCGTGGTTCAGTCGAGCGATCCGAAACATGTGCTCCTCCTGTCCGATGGGAGCGCGGTCCGATGACGTGCCCCGGGCCGCCTCAGGCGGTGGCGGCGACGGCCTCGGTGACTTCCGCGGCGATGTGCAGCTTCACCTTGCGACTCACGAGCACGCCTCCGGCCTCGAGGGCCACGTTCCAGGTGAGGCCCCACGCCTCGCGGTCGATCTCGGTCTCGAGCTCGAATCCGAGCTGGCGCCCACCCCACGGCGTGGCGATCGGCCCAGCGACCTCTCCCCGCAGCGTAACGGGGTGAGAAACCTCCCGAATCTGCAGGTCTCCATCGATTTCGATGCGGTCACCCGAGAGCGCGACGCGACTGCTCCGGAATACGATCTCGGGGTACCGCTCAACATCGAGGAAGTCGGGGCTCTTGAGGTGTGCGTCCCGGTCGGCGGTGCCAGTGAACAGGCTCGCCGCCGCGATGCGGGCGATCACGCGAGACTGCTCGGGCTGCGCCTCATCGATGTGGACTTCAGCCGCCACTTCGTTGAAGCGGCCGCGAACGGTGGACACCATGAGGTGCTTCGCGGAGAAGCCAACCTCGACGTGCGTTTGATCCAGGTTCCAGGGCACGACGTACTCCTTCAGGTTCTCGGTTTAGCGGGGAATTCTGCGGTTCAGGTTCTTCAGGGAAGGCGCAGCGGCATGGTTGGGGCGAACAGCCGTGGCAGCTCTACCTCCGTTCGGGCACTCACGTTGTGTAAGTAACCATAGCTCGACCTGGTTATGATTGACAAGTGCCTTACTGGAGGTAATGATCCAGACATGACCACAGAAGCAACGATGGGCGAGGCGCAATTCGCGCAATTCTGCCCGTACTACCACGAGGCCGTAGAGCTCATCGGGCGGCGGTGGGCCGGTGTCATCGTGCGCGCGCTCCTCGGGGGCGCCGCGCGCTTCAGCGACATCGCGCGCGCGGTGCCCGACCTCAGCGACCGCCTGCTCTCCGAGCGACTGAAGGAGCTCGAGACCGCGGGGGTGCTCGAGCGCCACGTGGTCCCTGATACCCCGGTGCGGGTCGAGTACCACCTGACCGAGAAGGGGCGCGAGCTGGCGCCCGTCGTGCAGGCCATCTCGATGTGGGCCGACCGCTGGGTCGCCCCTCCGGACCACGCCCCCGAGATCGCGAGCTAGGGTGCCGCGGCGCGTTCCAGACCTTGCCGAGTGGGTGACGGCGAGCCGGCAGCGCCCGCTACTGCGAGTGCTCGGCATCGTCGGCCACGACGTCGGCGAGGGCTGGTGCGACTACCGAGTGACCCCGACGGCCGCATCAGGCGACGGCCGGGGCTCCGTGGCATCGTTCGCCACGACGATCGCCGCTGACATGGGTGTCCTCGTCGCGGCCACGTCGACCCTCGATACGGACTTCGAGGAGAACAACGGGACCGCCGAGCTGAACATGACGTTCGTCGCGCCTCCGGAGGGTGCGCTCCTGGTCCACTGCGAGGTGGCGAGCGCGGCGCCCCAGATGCGCGTCATCCTCGCGACCGTGCGGGACGAGCGTGGTGTGATCACCGCCCATGGGCGGGGCACGTACGCCGTGCGCCTGAAGTCGAGGCTGCCGTGACGTCACCGGCCGGCCCTGTCTCGCCGCTCCCGCTCGACGGGCTGCTCGAGGCGTTCTCGACCTCTGTGGAGGCCGCAGACGGGGTCGCGCGGCTCGCGATGCGTCGCACGGATGTCACCGTGGGCGGCGTTCGCAACTCGATCAATGGAGGCGTGCTCGCTGCGCTCGTCGAACTCGCCGGTCACTGCGCCCTGGGCACGCTGCTGGAGCCGGGCGAGGTCATCGAGGGCACGGTTGACCTGAGCGTGTCCTACCTGCGCGCCTCGCTCGGCGACCCGACCGTCGCCGAGGCGCGCGTGCTCCGCAAGGGGAGCCGGCTGTGCGTATGTAGTGTCGAGGTGCGCAATAGCGAGAACGGGGACCTGAACGTCATCGGGAAGGTCTCGCTCGGCCTCGTCCCCCGGCCGCGAGCCTGACGTGGCGCACCGCGGACCGTCCGATGGCTGGGAGATCTCGAGCGAGGGCGACCTCGACCCGGACCTGACGGAGGAGGCAGGCTACGGGGACTGGGATCCGCCTCGGCGGCGGTGGGGGCCGCTCTTCCTCAAGGTCGCGCTGCTGTTGGTCCTGATCGCGATGCTCGCGGGCATCATCCTCCCGCTCGTCTAGCCTCGTCGCAGCGTCGTGCTGCTCCTCGCCCTGTCGCAGTGGCGGAGACGGTAGACTGCGCCCGCCACGCGCACGGAGAGGCCACGACATGCCGTACAACAAGCCGCTGCCGCAAGCGACGCCCGAGACGCAGCCCTTCTGGGACAGCCTGAAGCGACACCAGATGCAGCTGCAGCGCTGCCAGGACTGCCGCGAGTTCTACTTCTACCCGAGGCCGTTCTGCCCCCGCTGCTACTCGGCGAACGTGGCGTGGGAGGACGTGTCGGGCCGCGCCACGCTCGAGACCTACGTGATCAACCATCGCGCCGCGCCACGGTTCGAGGAGGATGCGCCGTATGTCATCGCGGTGGTCACCCTCGCCGAGGGTCCACGGATGATGACCAACCTCGTAGGGGTGGACCCGGACCCGGGCAAGCTTCCCCCGGACCTGGCACTCGAGGTCGTCTACGACGATGTGACCGACGAGGTCACCCTCCCGAAGTTCCGTCCCGCGTAGCGCTCGCCTGCGCGCCCACCAGCCGCTCGTGTCGACCGACGCTCGCCTCGTACCCGGAAGGCAACGCCCATGCCCGATGCCACCGCACTCCGCCACAGGGTCGCCGTTGTCGGCGCTGCCGCGCCCGACTCGGTCGGCGTTCGGCCCGACCGCTCGATGCTCTGGCTGCCCGCGGAGGCGGCGCCCAACGCACTCCCCGCCGCCGGCCACAAGCCTTC
>CADEHD010000012.1:6331-18193 GCA_902827055.1 uncultured Chloroflexota bacterium
GGTCGCCCGCGCAAATCGCGGAGTACCTCGGGATCATCCCGCGCTACGTCGATGGCACCTCCGTGGGAGGCTGCTCGTTCCTCATCCACGTCCGCCACGCGACGGCTGCGATCGCGGCGGGGATGGCCGACGTCGTGCTGATCACCCACGGCGAGTCGGGGCGGTCCCGCATTGGCGTCGGTGGCCAGGGGGCAGCGCCCGCGCAGCCGGCCGGCCAGTTCCAGGCTCCGTACGGCGTCGGTGGACCGCCGACGATGTTCTCGATCCCGGTCGCGCGCTACATGCAGCGGTTCGGGGTGACCGAGGAACAGCTCGCCTCGGTGGCCGTCTCGACGCGCAAGTGGGCGACGTTGAACCCGCGCGCGGCGATGCGCGACCCGATCACGGTCGAGGACGTGCTGGCTTCGCGCCTGATCTGCTGGCCGCTGCACCTGCTCAACTGCTGCCTGGTCACGGATGGCGGCGGCGCCCTCGTGCTGGTCTCCGAGGAGCGAGCGCGCGACTTCCCGAAGAAGCCGGTGTACGTGCTGGGCGCGGGCGAGTCCGTCGAGCACGTCAACGTCTCGATGATGCGCGACTTCCACGAGAGCAAGGCCTACCGCGTCGCGGGCGAGAACGCGTTCCGCATGGCAGGCCTCGGCACCGACGCGATCGATCACACGATGCTCTACGACGCGTTCACGCACACGCCGGTCTACATGCTGGAGGCGCTGGGCATCGCGCAGCCCGGCGAGGGCACGTCGTTCTTCGAGAGCGGGCGCGCGGCACCCGGGGGCGACTTCCCGATCAACACCAACGGCGGTGGGCTCTCGTACACACACACGGGGATGTACGGCATGTTCGCCATGACCGAGTCGATCACGCAGTTGCGCGGCGAGGCGGGCGAGCGGCAGGTGCCGGGCGTCGAGGTGGGCCTGGTGCACGGGGCCGGCGGCATGTTCTCGGCGGGTGCGACGCTCATCTGGACGAACCAGTAGCGAGGACGTGCGCATGCCCGACGAGGTACTGCCCCTCGATCTCACTGCAGTCCGCACCACGCGGGCGATGCGGTACCTCCGCTCCGACCCGATCCCGGAGGACCTGCTCTGGTCGATCCTCGACGTCGCGATTCGAGGTCCGTCGGGCGGCAACCGTCAGAACTGGGGCTGGGTGGTGGTGACCGATCCGGCTACCAAGCGTCCGATCGCGGAGTGGTACCGCGCGGGCTGGGAGGCGCTCTACGGCAAGGACCGGGCGCGCCACCTCGCTGGGGAGACCGAGCTTGGACGAGGCAACTTCGTCTCTGCTGACCACCTCGCACGGACCATCGAGCATGCGCCGGTCTGGGTGTTCCCCGTGCTGCGCGATATCGGCGCCGCGCCGGGCCCGCGCACGGGCGCATCGATCTACGGCGCCGTTCAGAACCTGATGATCGCAGCACGCGCTCACGGCATCGCCTCCGCACTCACGAGCCTGTACTCGTTCGGTCACGAAGACGAGGTGAACCGCCTGCTGGGCCTTCCCGAGGACGCGCGGACGTTCGCGCTCGTGCCCCTCGGGTACCCAGCGCGCGGCGAGTTCGTGGAGCCACGGCGACCGCCGGTCGAGACCGTGGTGCACTGGGAGCGCTGGGGCGAGCGGCGTCCGCGCGAGTAGGTCCTGTGGCCGTCTACCACTTCTCCGAGGATGGCGGCATCGAGCGGTTCGAGCCGCGGCTGGCCCCGGCGCATCCGGACATCGCGACGCCCGTCGTGTGGGCCATCGACGAGTGGCACTCGCCGATGTACCTGTTCCCTCGCGACTGCCCTCGGATCCTGGCGTGGCCGCTACCGGCGACGACCGAGGCCGATCGCGAACGCTGGTTCGGCGCGAGCGAGGCACGGATGCTCGCGCACATCGAGTGGGGGTGGCTCGAGCGGATGCGCGCGACGACCCTGTACCGCTACAGCCTCGATGCTGGGCCGTTCGAGGACCTGCACGACGCGGGGATGCGCGTCTCGCGGGAGGCGGTCACGCCCCTCGAGGTGGCTCCGGTGGGGGATCTGCTCGGGGCGTTGCGCGCGGCGGCCGTCGAACTCCGCGTCCTTGAGCGCCTCACGCCGCTGCGGGGCGCGTGGGATTCAACGCTGCACGTCTCCGGGATCCGGCTACGCAACGCGATCAGCTGGGACGAGGTGAGCGCCTAGGCGACGGCGAGCGGAGCGAGGCAGGTCACGTGACCGCAGGTGCACGAGGCCGCACCAAGACTGCAGTCGCAGGTTGGTGTGCACTCGTCGCGACGCATGAAGCGCTGGCTCACCGCCGCCACAACTCCGCCGAGCACGGCGAGCATCGCGAGGCGGCGAAACAGGCGTCCCATGACCCCGGTCCTTCCTGTACGCCTCGGTGAGGCGGTCTGTGCATAGTGTCGCATGGTCAACAAGTGCCGCGCCACCGCGGACGTCACACCCGGCCGACCGGGGCACCGGGAGTGACCGCGACCTCGACGATCGTTGTCGCGCCGTCGTGTCCGGCGCGCGGGTCGGTGGGGGTCTCGTCGAGCGGGTCGGTCTCGAACTGCTCGCGGTAGAGCGAAGCGTAGAGGCCATCGCGCGCCAGCAACTCGGCGTGCCGTCCCTGCTCCACGATGCGCCCGCCGTCGAACACGAAGATGACGTCCGCAGCGAGCACAGTCGAGAGGCGGTGCGCGATCACGATGGTCGTGCGACCGACCGCGAGTCGCGCGGTCGCCTCGCGGATCTCCCGTTCGAGGCGCGAGTCGAGCGAGGCCGTCGCCTCGTCCAGCACGAGGATCGGCGGGTCCTTGAGGATCGCGCGGGCGATCGCGACGCGCTGCTTTTCGCCGCCGGAGAGGCGATACCCACGCTCGCCAACGACCGTCGCCAGTCCCTCAGGCAGCCGCTCCACCATCGAGCGCAGGCCCGCCGCAGCGGCGGCGGCCTCGACGTCCTCCAGTGGCGCGTCGAGCCGGCCGTAGCGGATGTTGTCGGCCAACGAGGCGTGGAAGAGGTACGTGTCCTGCATGACCGCGCCGACCGCGCGCGCCACTGAATCGAGCGTCACGTCACGCAGGTCGTATCCGTCGATCAGTACGCGCCCCGCCTGCGGATCGTAGAACCGCTGGAGCAGGTACGTCGCCGTGGTTTTGCCGGCGCCGGACGGGCCGACCAGCGCCGCCATCTGGCCCGGCAGCACCTCGAGGTTGATGTCCGCCAGCGCGTGGCGGCCCCCTGCGCCGTAGGCGAACGACACGCCCTCGAGGTGGACGTGGCCCTTCGGCGTGGGCAGCGGTCGAGCGTCGGGCCGCTGCTCCACCTCGATCGGGAGGTCGAGGTACTCGAAGATCCGCTCGAATAGCGCAAGTGACGACAGGAGCGTGGTGTTGATCCGCGCGATGCCCGCGAACGGCTGGAACACCCGCTGGGTCAGCACGGCGAACGCGACGACCGAGCCGATCGAGAGCTCGTCGCCGACCACAGCGCGGCCACCGAACCAGTACACGGCGCCGGGCGCGAGCGCACCGAAGAGTCCCGTCGCGAGGTTGAACCAGCGGCCGGCCATCATGCGCCGCACCGAGAGGTCGCGCAGCACGCGGTTCGACGCCTCGAACCGATCCGATTCGTGGGTTTGCCGCCCAAACGCCTTGACGAGCATCACACCGGAGACGGACAGCGTCTCCTCGAGGTGCGACGACATCTTTGCGTTCTCTTCGTGCCACAGGCGCATGAGTCGCCGCTGGATCTGCCCGACGCGCATCGTGGGGTAGACCCAGAGCGGCAGGATCACCAGCGCGATCGCGGCGAGTCGCCACTCGAGCGACACCATCAATCCGAGCGCCACCGCGAGCGTGATCGCGTTCTGGAGGAACTCCGTGAACGTGCCGGTGACCGCGCCCTGCACTCCGTTCACGTCGGTGGAGACGCGGGAGAGGATCTCGCCTGTCCGTGTCTGGGTGAAAAACCGCACGGAGAGCTGCTGGAGGTGCGCGTGGAGGTCGGCGCGGAGCCGGTACATCACGCCCTGGCCGATCGACTGGTTCACGTAGCCCAGGGCCACTCCCAGGACACCCGAGACGAGCACGCTGGCGATCAGGCCCACGAAGAGGAGGTCGATACGGGAGGTCGCAGCGCTGCCATCGGCCGCGGCAGCCGACCCCGCGTCGGCTGCGTCGATGATCCCCTTCACGATGAGTGCGGGGAGGAGGTCGAGCGCCGAGGTGGCGGTAATCAGGATGACGAGCAGGACGACGGCGCCGCCGAACGGGCGGAAGAGGCCGAGCGTGCGCGCGAAGATGCGCTTCTTGGAGCCCGTGGGGCCAGCCTGGTCGAATTGACGGCGGAACATCGTGGTTCCGATGCTACTCCCTTCGGCGGGTGGGGCATCCCCCTTCGAATGACCGCGGGCGAGGGGATACACGTGACCACGACAGACTCCGGCAGCGGGACAACGGCGACGCGGTCCCGGGTGGGCTTCATCGGCCTCGGGATCATGGGCGCGCCGATGGTCCGGAACCTCCTCGGCGCTGGGTTTGAGGTCGTGGCGTGGAATCGCTCGGCGGGCCGCCTTGCAGAGGCTGTCGCCGGGGGCGCGCTCCGTGCCGGTTCCCCGGCCGAGGTCGCCGCGCAGGCGGACGTCGTGATTACGTGCGTGACAGCGAGTGCCGACGTCGAGGCGGTGATGCTCGGCGCGGGTGGGGTGATCGAGGGGGTGCGGCCGGGCGCCGTCGTCATCGACATGTCCACGATTTCGCCGGAGGTCACGCGGGCGATCGCCGCTCAGCTCGAGGCCCGGGGCGCCGCCCTGCTCGATGCGCCCGTGTCCGGTGGCGAGCAGGGGGCGATCTCGGGCACGCTCTCGATCATGGTGGGCGGCGCGGCGGACGCGCTCGAGCGGGCGCGTCCCGCCCTCGAGGCCATGGGACGCACGATCACCCACTGCGGACCGTCCGGGGCGGGGCAGACCGTCAAGCTGTGCAACCAGATCGCGGTCGTGCTGAACAACCTCGCGATGGCCGAGGCGCTGCTCTTCTGCGCGCGCTCCGGCGTCGATCCGTCCGTGATGCTCGCGGCGATCACCCAGGGGGCGGCGGGCTCGTGGCAGCTCGCGAACCTCGGGCCGCGCGTGGTGGCCCGCGACTTCGCGCCCGGGTTCAAGGTGTCGCTCCAGCAGAAGGACCTCCGGCTGGCACTCGAAGCCGCCGATGAACTGCGGCTGGCGCTCCCGGGCACCGCGCTGGTCCACCAGCTCTTCGCGGCCGTCGAGGCGGTACACGGCGGTGAGATCGGCACCCAGGCGCTCGTGCGGGCGCTCGAGGCGCTCGCGGGCATCGAGGTGTCCGCGCCCGCCGCCCTACAATCGGAGACGTCGAACCTGTAGCGCGCGGCGCCCCCGGGAGACCCTCGATGCCCCATACGCTCCTCCTGGCCGAGCCCCGCGGATACTGTGCCGGCGTGGTGCGAGCCATCGACGTGCTCGACCGCGTGCTGGCTTCGGAACCCGCGCCCGTCTACGCCTTCCACGAGATCGTGCACAACCGGCATGTCGTGGACGGGTTCCGCCAGCGCGGTGCGGTGTTCGTGGACTCGCTGGCGGAGGTCCCCGAGGGCTCGCGGATCGTGTTCAGCGCGCACGGGGTGTCGCCGGATGTCGTCGACGAGGCGCGCCGCCGCAACCTGCGCGTCGTGGATGCGACGTGCCCCCTGGTCACCAAGGTGCACAAGGAGACGAAGAAGGCCGCGCAGGACGGCTTCGAGATCCTGCTGATCGGGCACCGCGGCCACGACGAGGTGGTCGGCACGCTCGGCGAAGCCCCCGATCGCACGACCATCGTCGACAACGCCTCGGAGGTGGGTGCGCTGCCGATCCCGGGCGACTCGGTCTTCGTGGTGACCCAGACGACGCTGTCCGTGGACGACACCGCGGACGTTATCGAGGCTATTCGCCGGCGCTATCCCGCCGCCGAGGTGCGCAACGACATCTGCTACGCGACGACGAACCGGCAGGAGGCGGTGCGTGCGATCGCACAGCGCGCTGACCTCGTGATCGTGGTGGGTTCGGAGAACTCGAGTAATTCCGTACGCCTGCGCGAGGTCGCCGCAGGAACGGGGACCCCCTCGTACCGCGTGGACGGCATCGAGGACATCGACCCGGCGTGGTACGAAGGCGTTGGGGTCGTCGGGTTGACCGCGGGCGCCTCGGTGCCCGACGAACTCCTCGAGCCGATCATCGAGGACCTGCAGCGCCGTGGCGTCACCCGCGTGGAGCCGGTTGTCGTGGCGACGGAGACCGTGGAGTTCCGACCACCCGCTGGGCTCGAGGAGGGTGAGTCCGCTCCCGGCGCCTAGCGCGTGCTGCCCACTGTCAGCGGATCTTGTAGCCGACGCCTCGAATGGTGCTGATGACGTCGGTGGCGCCCGCGGCGCGCAGCTTCGCACGCAGGCGCGACACGTGCGCCTCGACGAAGTTCCGTGCGCCGAACGTCTCGTGGCCCCAGAGCGTCGACGACACGTTGTCGGCCGTCAGCACTTCGCCCCGGCGCTCGAGGAGCAACTGCAGCAGCACGAACTCCTTGGGCGTGAGGTCAATGGCCTCGCCGTCGATCATGACCTCGTGCGCACGCGGGTACAGGCGGATGCCCGCCGGCCCCTCGATGGCGTCCAGGAGGCGCGGTTCGGGACGCGAGCGGCGGAGCATCGCCTCGATACGGCGGCCGAACTCGCGGGCATCCCACGGCCAGGCGACCGAGTCGTCGACGCCGGCGTCGAACGCGTCGAGCGCCGCGTTGCCGTCGCCGCTCCGCACGAGGGCAATCACGGGCGTACTCGACTCCTTGCGAATCGCCTCGACGAGCGCCGCGCGGTCGGTGTGCCAGTCGAGGACGATGATGTCCACGCCGCGCTGCCCGAGCTCCTCGAGGATGGCCGCATCCGACTTCGCGGCGGTGAGCCAGAGCCCGTGCTCGATCAGGTCCGCGGCGAGCTGGTGCCGGAGCTGTACGTCGTCGCTCGCGACCAGGACCCGCGCGCCGTCCGTGGCGCGAGCCTGGGGGGGTTGAATGGCCACACTTCCCTCGTCCTGTTGTTCGCGCCGAGGGGTCCGTAACGGGCCTCGACGCGTTGCTGCGGAACGACAATATTCCAGACGGGACGCTGACGGAAGCTGACAACAACCTCGAAAGACCCTGAAGAAAGATGAGCTTTCGTGAGCGCGACCCCTACGCGATTTCGAGTGCTCGCGACGTAATCCGATTCTGCGCGGCTGAGGAACCCGCGCAGCCTGCCGACGATTCCCCCAGAGGGAATTGGGCGCAGGGGGATTCGATGCAGGACGCACCGACTGTCGACGAGCTGCTGAGCAGGCTGCCCTGGTTCCGCGACCTCACCGCGCCCCATCGCCGCGAGATGGTCGAGGAGATCAACACGCGGATGGCGCAGGAGACGTCGCGCGAGCTCTACGCGGAGCTCCTCGACAAGTGGGCCGAGCGCGCGCACACCGACCAGAAGTGGGCTCGCTTCGAGATCCTGCGCGAGGCCGGGCTGCTCCAGGCCAGCTAGCCTCGCCGATCCTCACGCGTGAGGATCACCCTCGTCAGGTTCACGGACAGCGGTCAGGCGATTTCGAGCTCGGCATCCCGCGTCGTCGCGAGGGGGCGCCGCGACTCGGCCTGAGCTACGCCACCTACGCCATGTAGTCGGGAGTGCGCGCGGAGTCCGTCGGGCTCGCGCCCGGAGCCCGTTCAGGGTCGAGGCCGTACGCCCCGCCTCGGCGGGGTCGTGGCCGCGCAGCGGCTGCGTCGCCGGCGGGCACGGTGCGCTGGACGCCGTTCGATGGACGCGCGAACCCGAACGTGGCAACGTTGCGCGTCGCCGCCTCGCTGCGACCGAGTGCGGTCCAGGCCGGCGCCTGGCGTGGCGGCACGGCAGCCGGTGGTGCGCTCGGGGGTGCCGCGGGCGGTGAGGCCGCGGGGATGGCGGAACCCTGCGCCATGGCGCTCGAGGGCTGGGCCGCGCCGTCCGACGTCAGGGCCTGGGGGCGGGTGGGCAGTGACGCGCGCATCGGGGGGCGCCGGATCAGGAGCACCATCACTGCCGCGAGCGCCCAGATGACGCCGAGGCCCACGAAGGCCCCGTTGTAGTCTCCGACCCGGTCGAAGTAGTACGGCACTGCCTGGGGGCCGAGCGCGCCCAACAGCAGGGAGATCGGCAGGGCGACGCTGCGCACCTGGCCGAGGTAGCGGCGTCCGAAGTAGGACGCCCAGATGGTCTCCTGGATCGGAATCTGTCCGCCGAGACCGAACCCCACAAAGAACAGCCCAACGGCAAGCACCGGGATCGACCCCGTGGACCCACCCGCGATGACGATCGGCATCCCGATGGCAGCGACCAAGAAGCTGGCCGCGGCGAGCAGCTTGGGCGACATCTTGTCGAGGAACAGGCCCCAGATCGGCTTCGAGAACGCCGCGGGCATCGACTGGAACGTTGAGAACAGACCCGCGGCGACCACGCGATCGACTCCCGCGTCGGTCATGAACGGGATGCTCTGCTGGATCATCGCGCCCAGGCCGATCCCGGAAAGCCCGAACGCCAGGACGATCATGTAGAGCGCGGGCGTTCGCAGCGCCTGCGCGCGGGTTAGCGAGTTGTCGAAGTCCGCGCGAACGGAGGCGCCGCGCGTCGACGCCATGTCCTCGGCGGTCCGTCCATCGGGGTGCAGGCCGTACTGCTCGGGGTCCGCTCGCATCAGCATCGACATCGGGTAGATCAGCACCCACGCCATGATCGCGAGGACCTGCCAGCCGACGCGCCAGCCAAACTCGTCCACGACCCACGTCATCGGCGTCGGGAGCAGCACTCCCGCAAGCGACACGCCCATCGAGGAGATGCCGACCATGCGCCCGCGCTTCTCGACGAACCACTTCGAGAGCGTGACGTTGACGATGAGATTGCTGAGGAGGGCGGCGCCGACGGTGAAGAACACGCCGCGCAGGAGAAGCCACTGGTAGTAGGCAGTGAACCAGCCAACATCGCGAATGACCGAGGTCAACATCAGCCCGCTGCCGAGGATGGTGCAACCGATCACCATCATGCCGCGCGCCCGGCCCTTGTCGACGTGCGCGCCGACGAAGAACCCGATGAGCGCCATCGCAAAGCGGCTCACGGTCTGCGCCCAGCCGAACTCCGAGCGCGTCCAGTCCAGCTCCTCGGTCATGGGCCTCAGGAAGACGCCGGTGACGTAGGTCTGCGTGCCGGAGCTGACGAACTGCGCGACGAGCGCCACGGCAACGAGGTAGTACCCGTAGAAGAACCACGGGCTCTTCGCAGAGCTCGCAGCCGGGCGGGCGGAGGCGGTGGCGGTGGCGGTCATGGCTTGCTCCCGAGGTGAGCGGCCAGCGGCTGCCCACGGCGGGCGGCCGGCGACACTATACGAAATCCCTGACGTGAACGTCATAGGAGAAAGCCTCACGCTTGCTTCCCGGCGCGAACGGGCATTCGTATGCTGTTTGCCTTCGAAAGCTATGTGGGATTCGGCGTGGATTCGGGAGCGTGCGGTGGGGAAGCAACTTCGGGCGCAGCTGATTGGCGCGACGGGCTACGGCGGGCTCGGGATTCTCGAGCTGCTGCTCGGCCACCCGCACTTCGAGGTCACGTCGGCGGTGGCCCGTGATGACGTCGGCAAGCGCATCGCGGAGGTCTATCCACACCTCACCGGGCGGACCGACCTCGTGGTCCAGTCAGCGGACGACGTCGGCGTGGGCGCGAACTGCGACGTGGTCATCTTCGCGACGCCCGACCGCGTCTCCCAGGGCTATGCCCGGGCGCTGGCCGACGCGGGGGTGCGGTTCATCGACTACTCGGGGGACTTCCGCTTCCCGACGCCCGCCCGCTACGCCGCATACGCCGACCGCCACCCCTCGATCAGCGACAGCGCCCACCAGGCGGACGACCTGATGCCACGGGCGGTGTACGGCGTGCCGGAGCTGTTCCGCGACCGAAACGCCGAGGCTGCGATCGTGGGGAACCCGGGCTGCTTCGCGGTCGGGATCATCCTCGGCCTGACGCCGCTCTTCGCGGACGGGCTTGTCGAGGACGGCGCCGTCGCCGTCGATGGCCTCACCGGCTCGTCCGGCGCAGGCAAGAAGCCGGCCCCCCTCCAGCACTTCAGCCACCTCAACGACAACACGGTGCCGTACCGCGTGCTGACCCACCAGCACGTGATCGAGGTGGAGCAGACGCTGGCAGACCTGGCTAACGGGAGCGCCGGCGGGCCAGTCCGCGTCGACTTCGTACCGCACCTCTTGCCCGTGACCCGTGGCATCCTCTCCACGATGCACGTGAACCTGACGAAGACGGTGTCCGCCGCGAGCCTGCTCGAGCGGTACCGCGAGTTCTACTCAGGGCATCCGTTCGTGCGCATCCTCGACACGCCGCCCACGCTCAAGGGGCCGCTCGGCTCGAACTACTGCGACATCTCGATCGTGACCTCGGCGGACCAGCGTCGCGCGGTGGTCATGTCGTCCATCGACAACCTGATGAAGGGCCAGAGCGGCGTCGCGATGCAGAACATCAACCTGATGTTCGGCCTCGAGGAGACGGCGGGCTTGGATCGGACGCCCGTCTACCCGTAGGTCGCTACGAGGACTGGCGCTTCGAGATCGTCGCCAGCCAGGCCGCGAACGCCTCGAACGGCGGGTTCACCTCGAACTCCGTCGGTTCGATGCGCTCGACGAGCCAGCCCGCATCGAATGACGCTCGGATCTCCGCCTCGCTGACGCGCCGCGGCCCGTCCTGGATCGGGGGGACGCGGTCGCTGAAGCAGAGGACCCACACGCGCCCGCCCGGGCGCACGGCCGTGCCGAGGCTCCGCACGTAGGCCTCGCGGGACGCGTCGTCGAAGACGTGGAAGAGCCCGGTGTCGATCACGCTCTCGAACTGCATCCCGAGCGCGCCGAGGTCCAGCGCGTCCCCGACTTCGAATCGTGCGGGCAGCGTGCGTTCGAATGCCTTCGTGCGCGCTCGCGCGATGGCGGTCGCCGAGGCGTCCACGCCCCAGCTCGGGAGTCCGCGCGCAGCCGCGAGGAGGGCATGTTCTCCCGTGCCGCAGCCGACATCGAGTACCTCGCCGCGCACCCTGCCCGCCTCGAAGAGGCGTGCGATAGCCGCCTGGGGACGGCCGATGTCCCACGGCGGCGTGCCCTCATACGCGTGCTCGAAGTCGATGTCAGCCATGCGTCGAGCCTAGCAGCCGCGCGAGCGCCACCACGGCGACTCCTACGACCTGGAGTCCCCGGTTGCCGATGATCAACCCCGTGCGGCGCCGCGGTAGCGGCTACGATGGTGCAGCAGTCGTGATATTGAGAGAAGGACGCGATGTTCCAGACAATTGGGCACACGTTCGGGTTGATCAAGATGAGCTGGGGGGTCCTGCGGCAGGACCGCGAGTTGCTCGCGTTCCCGCTGCTGGCAGCGCTGGCCGTCGGCCTGGTCGCGTCAGTGTTCGGGGCGGTCGCCTACACGGGCGGGTTCTTCACCCGCCTCGATATGGCCTCGGAGTCGCGGGCCGCTGAGCAGCTCACCACGGGTGACTGGGTGCTGATGGCGACGTTCTACCTCGTGGTGACGTTCGTCGGCATCTTCTTCAACGCGGCGCTGGTCGCGGCCGCACTCGAGCGCCTGCGCGGCGGGAACCCGACGGTGGCATCCGGCCTCCGCGTCGCGGCAGCGCGCTGGCCCGCCATCCTCGGCTGGGCGATCATCGCGACGACGGTCGGCGGCGAGACTCCCCAGGCACGCGATGCGTTCACCTACAGCCACTCCACCGAGCGCTACCGTGGCGGCCTCGGCGGGACGGCCGGCGATCCGCGCTTACGCGGCGCCTCGGAAGGAC
>CADEHD010000013.1 GCA_902827055.1 uncultured Chloroflexota bacterium
GAGGCGAGCGTGAAGACCTACCAGGCGTACACCGACTATCCGTCGGGGGCAGGCGGCCGCAGCTACTACACGGTGCCGCAGTCCGTCCGAGTCTCCTTCGACCGGCCGTACGCGAACGGTGGGGGCAGCCTCTTCTTCCCCCTCGACCTGCCCGCGGTGCGGTGGTTGGAACGCGAGGGGTACGACGTCACCTACACCACCGATGTCGACACGCACCAGCGAGGGTCGAGCCTGCTCTCGCGAGGCGGGTTCGTCTCCGGCGGTCACAGCGAGTACTGGTCGAAGGAGATGTACGACGCCGCCGAACAGGCGCGCGACGCGGGCGTCAGCCTGGCATTCCTCGGAGCGAACTCGATCTACTGGCAGGTTCGGTACGAGCCGTCATCGAGTGGTGGCCGCGATCGGATCCTGGTCTGCTACAAGAGCAGTGCCGCCGATCCGGTGCCGGGCCCTCTCTCCACCACGCTCTGGCGCGACCCCGTCAACAACCGCCCCGAGCAGCGCCTCATCGGCATCCAGTATTCCTCGCAGCAGCGGTTTACCGAAGCGCGGGCTCCGTACGTGGTCACCGCCGGCTCCCACTGGGCATTCGCAGGCACCGGGCTCGCCGGCGGCGCGACGATCCCGAACGCCGTCGGGTACGAGATCGATCGCTTCAACGCCGAGTACCCGGTGCCACCGGCCCGCGAGCACGTCCTGCTCTCGAATTCCCCAATGGTCAACCGGGATGGCGCCATCGATGTGGCGCAGTCCTCGATCTACCGAGCGCTGGCAGGCGGCTGGGTGTTCGCGTCGGGGACCACTGAGTGGACGGCGCTCCTCGACCCCGTCACGGGCGATCCGCGCATCCAGCGGATCACGAGCAACGTACTCGACGCCTTCGTCGCCGACGCGCCTACGCCACGCGGCAGCTGAGCGCGCGGCACTCCTCGCCGACGGCCGCTACCTCGGCACCGCCGAGCTCCCGCCGACCCCGCGCCACGGCGCGACGGCGGTCGCCGCAGGAACGGCCGCGGGGTGTCTCGCCAGGGCCGCCGACACCAGCCCGACGACGATCCAGAGCGACTCGCTGACGCCAGAAAAGCTGAGGTACTCGGCCGTGAGGCCCATGACCGCGAGGGCCACGGTGTCGGCCACCAGCGCCGCTCCCAGTCCACGGACCACCGGGTCGGCATGACTCCTCGAACGGAGTCCGGTGTGCAGCAGCGCAACGAGCAGCATCAACAGGAGGGCGACGCCGCCGATGCCGGCGCGGAACACCATCCTCAGATACTCGCTGTCCACGAAGTTCACCAGCCGCTCCGGGACCTCCGTGGAGATCACCGTGCCGTTCCCGAACCACACATGGTCGAGGGCGATCGGCACGAAGAGCTCCGACCAGTACCGCGCTCGGGTCGCCATGCTCTCGGGTACCAGGGATGTCTCCACCTGCTGCATCAGCCGCGTGCTGATCTGCGTCCAGAACACCACGGTGCCCGCGAGCACGCCCACCCCCACGACGCCGAACGCCGGCGGCACGCGCCGGCGGTAGACAACGAGCACGATCGTGACGAGCACCAGCCCGATCACGGCCGCCTGCGTTTGACTCGCCATGACCGCGACGCCGTTGATGGCCGCGACGCCGCTCGTCCATCGCCTCGACAGCGGCACGCCGGGCGTGGAGTCCAGCCCAAGAGCAAGGGCGTAGTGCAGCAGGGCGTACGCCCCGAACGCGCTCCAGTGCTCGAGGAACGAGGTCGGACGGCAGACACCGAACTCGCAGATGCCCGGCACCGGGCCGGTTCGCGGGTAATAAGCCTCGAGGAACCCGCGCACGCCGAGGAGGTCGGCCGCCTGCAGGAACCCGGCAACGGCCACGACGACGCTCACACCCATGGCCAGGCGCACGAGCCGCAGGCGCTGCTCGGGAGTGAACTCCGACCGCGACACGATCAGGTAGATCACGAGGAACTCGAGGGGGCCGAACACGACCCGCCAGGTGTCCGCCTCTATCTCGATCGGCCGGACCAGCAGCACCAGTGCGGGGATAGCCACGACGCCGAACACGAAGATCGCGATAGGCAGGTCCATCGCGCCGAGCGGGCGACGGCGTCGATCCACGATCCGATTGAGTACCAGCGCGCCCGCCACGAGCACGGCGAGTACCTCGTTCACGCGGAAGAAGGGGATGATCGTGCCCCGCCCGAGCCCTGCAGTGAGCGGCACACCCACGACGATGGCGGCACAACCGACGTACGGGTGACGCGCGACGTACCACACCACAAAGGGCGCCACGGCGAGCGCTCCCACGGCGACCACGAGCAGCAGCGGGCCCTGGACGGCGAGGTCTGTGCTCACGGCCGCCCTCGAGGCAGGGCTCGGCGCGGCTCGCGAGCTGGCGAGGCGCGACTCGTGGCCATCGCTACGTGGCTGCTCGGGTGCCGGACGCGCCGACGAGGGCGGGTCCGGTCCCGGCGCTGGTCGCGGGCGGCTCCACGCCCAGGACTCGGAAGTAGGTGTGGCGCGTCACGGCCCACTCGAGGGCGCGCATCGCCGAGGAGGCGGCGGCCACCTGGCGCTCGGCCTCGGCCGGGTCGTCGAGCAGCCGCTCGAGGGCGGCGGCCAGCGCATCGACGTCGCCCGGCGGCACGTAGCGCAGCGAATCCTCGGGGAAGTAGTCCTCCACCGCGGGCTGCCGCGACGCGACGGTCGGGATGCCCATCGTCACGTAGTCGTAGATCTTCATCGGCACCATGTACTGCCCGTACCCGTCGTCCAGCACTGGCACGACCCCCACGGCGCACTCGCGAATCCGGGACATGGCCTGGTACCACGGCAGGAACCCCGTGAACTCGACTTGCTCCGCCACGCCGAGGCGAGCCGCCAGCGCCTTGAGGTTGGCCGACTCCTCCCCCGCACCCAGAACGAGCATCCGGAGTTGCGGCCGCGAGCGGTGGATGCGCGCGAACGCCTCGATGGCCACGTGCACGCCGTAGCGCTCGACGAGGGTGGCGTGGGTGACGACGACCTGCGTGCGGGGCGTCGGTCCCGTCAGCGCCGGCGGGAACTCGATGGTGTTCGGGACCACGGTGACCTTCTCGGGCGGCACGCCCCTCGCGAGGAGCGTGTCCCGACACTCGTCGTTCACGGCGATCACGTGGTGCGACCAGGCGATCGCGGCCCGTTCGAGCAGGTAGGCGAGGCGCACCACGGGGTGTTTGCGCGTGACGTGCAGGCGGACGGCGGTCAGCTCCGGCATCAGCTCGTAGAGGCAGAGCACGACGGGCACCCCACGGAGTCGCGCGATCACCACGCTGAACGCGAGGAAGTCCGGCATGTTGTCGACCTGCGCGACGTCGTACCGATGCCGTATCGACCACCACAGGACGGTCGGCAGCGCCCGCAGGAAGAACGACGTGTACTCGAAGGGGTAGCGCAGCCTCGAATAGCGCCGGTGCAGCAGCGGCACACGGTGCACCCTGAGGCCGGGTGGCGTGCGCACCTCGCTCCCGCCGGGCTCACCCATGCACACGAGGTCGACCTGCGCGCCGGCCTGGACCAGCGCCTCGACATTCCGATACAGCAGCGGGTGCGTCGGGTAGTTGTGTTCGCTCACCAGGAGCACGCGATGGCGACGCCGTGAAAGCGGTGCCCGCACGAGTTGGCGCAACTGCTCGAGGGCTGCCTCGCGCGCGCCGCGCAGTCGAGCCCCGACCTCGGTGCTCCGCGCCTCGAGCTCGGCGCGCCGCGCGAGCGCATCGCGGATGCCTGCAGCCATCGCCTCGGGTGCGTTCCCGGCAAACACGGCAGCGTCGCCGAATCGGTCCCGCAGGCCGGGGAAGTCCGTGAGCACCAGCGCCCTCCCGAGGCCGATCGCCTCGAATGCCGCGCGATTCATGATGTGCGGCACCAGGCTGAACGAAGCGACCACGTCGGCACCCGCCAGCGCCTCGAGGAAGCGGGGGTACTCGAGCCAGCCGCTGAACACCACGTTCGGCGGTGCGCCGGCCGCAAGCTCCGGCGCAATCCGCCCACGCTCCCCCGTGAACACAAACTCGACATCGGGGAGCAGGCGTGCCGCGTCGATCGTCGCCGCGACGGGCTCCTCGTTATTCAGGCTGCCGGCGATCACGACTCGATGCCCGTACCGCAGGCTGACAGGAGGGCGGGGAACCGGTGCGGCGAGCGGCTCCGGAACGTCGTCGGGGAGCAGCAACGCGCGGGAGGTCCACCGCCGCGCCTCAGCGGTGGCCTCCTCGGTGTGGAGGGTCATCGCGTGGACGCGACTCGCCAGCCAGCGGTGCACTGGACGAGTCCACCCCCAGCGCCCCGGGCTGAACGCGCTCGTGTGGCAGTCGAGCACCAGGCGCGCTCCGTAGAGGTGGCACCATGCCCACGCCACCAGCGGTGCGAACACCGGCGGACTGATCACCACAACCACCCTCGGCCGCTCGCGCTGCAGCACGAACCACGTCTCGATGGCGTCGACGAGGTAGCGCAGGGGCAGCAGGAACCAGGGCTGCCACAGGCGGCTGCGCGCCACGAAGTGCGCCCGCCCGCCAAGCGCGGCGGCGATCGCCTCCGTCCGAGGCTGGAACGTCACCCACGCGAGTACCAGCGTCTTGAGAGAGTCCACGATCCGTCGGCCCTTTCACCGGGGCGCCTCGATGCCCGCGCCGCTCCCGTCCGCACGTGCCGCTCGCCGGCGCCTACCCCATCGGCGCGGCGAGCACGGTCGCGACCGCGACGCCACCACCACCCTCGAGGAGGCGGGTCGTCTCCGCGACTTCCGCCACGCGCGTCTCGCCAGCCGTCGCAACGAGCACCGCGAGCGGGACCACGCGACCGGCGGCGATCGCGACGGACTGCTCTCGCAGCGACGGCACACTCAGGATCACGAGGTCGCTCTCCTCCATTGAGGCGATCGCCGCGCCGATCTCGGCCTGCGTCCCCGCCTTCGAGGCGCGGATGCCCGCCGAGGTGAGCTCGCGGAACACGGGGCCCGCCGCCGTATCCGCGGTATCCGAGCTCAGCAGGGTCACGCTCCGGTTCGAACGAGCGGCCGCGAGGGCCAGCCCCTGCGCGACCGCTCGGCTTGCGTCGTCCTCGGTGGTGACGGGCACCACCATGACCGCGCGCATCTCCGGGTATCGACCCTGGAGCATCGCGTACAGCTGACCGAGGGCGGGCGGCGCCGCGCTCTGGATCAGCGGTGTCAGCATCGAGGTCGCATGCTCGTCGCCCGAGGCGCCCGCCGGGAGGGAGTCGGGTGGCCGCAGCCCCGCCACGCTATCGAGCATGACGGCCGGCAGCGCACTCCCGCTCGCGGCGTCGAGGGTGCTCAGCGACCACACGCGCACGTCGAGTCGTTCGCGCAGCACCAGCAGGGCGCCGGCAGCCAGCGCGCCGGACACCAGCGCGAGCGCGACGTAGAGCAGGCCCGGCACACCGCTCCCCGCCCGGGCCTCGGTCGCGCGGTCGAGTACCACGAGGGCGGCGGCGTTGCGCTCCTGCTCCACGTGGAAATCGAAGAGGGCGCGCGCCGCCGAGGCCGCCTGCCCCTGGAGGCCCACCACGGCGAGCCGCTGGGACTCGACGGCCGGGCCGGTGCGCTCGTTCGCCATCTGTGCCAACGCCTGATCGAGCTCGTTCTGGGCGCGCGCAGACTCGGCGCGCAGGATCTCCTCGAGAGGTTTCGTCCGCGCGATGACCTCGGCGCGATTCTGCTCGATTGCGGCCAGGGCGACCGCGTCCGCGACGGCCACGGCGCGCGCCACGGACGACGCGCGCGCGGTGATCGCGACGACGTTGGTCCCACGCACTCCGCTCGCGGTGATCGAGTCGGGGGAGAGCGGTTCGCTCGACGACTCGGCTGATGCAGGCGCGGTCGGATCGTCGAGCGTCAGCGCCGCCCGCGCGAGCACCGCATCGCTGGTGGCGCGCTGCAACACGTACCGACTCAGCAGTCCGTCCGCCTGCTGGAGCGCCCCGTCCGCGGCCGGGTCAACCCACAGAGTCGTAGTCGCGGAGTACGTGGTCGGCACCACGAGGAGCAGCAGCAGCACGAGGGCGACGAGTCCACCGATCACTGCGGCGCTCGTACGCAGGTGGCGCTGCACAAGGACGTTCAATAGCCGAACGCGCAGCGGCACCCGGCCGGGTCCCCCGTCCCCGGTCCCGAACAGCCGCGAGCCGAGAGCCAGCAGCGTGGACGGCACGGCCTCGGGAGGCGCGACGCCCGCGGCGTTCGATGCGCTCGGGGCACCCACCGCCGTCGCCTCGGCTGCCGGTGGCATCGGTTCGCGGTGGCTGCCCCGGCGGGTCATCGACCGGCTCCCCGCGCGCACGGACCCGCGCGGCGTCTGCACCGCGCGCGACCGCCGCCCGGGCGCTCCGCCGGCCACATTCGCGTCGGCTCACAGGCTCTGCGTGACATCAGTCCGCGCGGCCGATCGCCCGCGTGAGCGCGTCGCACACCCGTTGCGCCTGCGTCTCGTCGAGGTGCGGCCCCATCGGCAACGAGAGCACCTGCGAGGCGGCAAGCTCCGCGACCGGCAATCGATCGGTAGCAAAGTCGCGATAGGACTCTTGCAGGTGACACGGGATCGGATAGTGGATCCCGGTCTCGATCCCGTCGCGGGCGAGTTGCGCCTGCACCGCGGCTCGGTCAGCGACGCGCACGACGTAGAGGTGGTGACTGCTGCGCGCGCCCTCGGCGATGCGCACCGGCGTCGCGCCCGGCACGCCCTCGAGGGCCCGGTCGTACCACCCGGCGGCCCGCGCTCGCTGCGCATTCCAGGCGTCGAGGCGTGGGAGCTTCGCCGAGAGGAAGGCCGCCTGCAGCCCATCGAGGCGGCTGTTCACGCCCACCCGAGCGTGCACGTATCGCAGTCCCGGTGCCGCTCCGTGGTTCCCGATGGAGCGCGCGGCCTCGGCGATGCTGGCGTCATCGGTGACGATCGCGCCGGCATCGCCCAGCGCGCCGAGGTTCTTCCCCGGGTAGAAGCTGAACGCGGCCACCTCGCCGAAGGAGCCGGCGAGGCGGCCCTCCCACGTGGCACCATGCGCCTGCGCAGCGTCCTCGATGACGAGCAGCCCGTGTCGGCGCGCGACGGCGCACAGCTCGTCCATTGCCACGGGCTGGCCATAGAGGTGGACCGGGATCACCGCGGCCGTCGACGGTGTGAGCGCGGCGGCGAGATGAGCCCCCGTCATCAGCAACGTGTCGGGCGCGACGTCCGTGAACACGGGGCGCGCACCTACGGCGAGCACGGCTTCCACAGTCGCGATGAACGTGTTCGCGGGGACAACGACCTCGTCGCCGGGGCCGATTCCGGCGGCACGGAGCGCGATGATGAGCGCGTCCGTGCCGTTCGCCATCCCGACGCAGTAGGCGCGCCCGCAGTAGGCCGCCCACTCGGCCTCGAACCGCTCGAGCCACGGCCCGCCGACGAACGCGCTGTGCGCCGTGACTTCGCGCCACGCCGCATCGAGGTCATCGCGCACTTCCTCGTGCATCGCGGCGATGTCGAGGAACGCCACGGGCCGTTCGCCGCGTGCCGTCTCGTCAGCGTGCGTCGCCAGATCGGGTGTGCGAGGTGGGGCGTTCATCGATCGGGACTCCTTACGTCGGCGGTACGCCAACAGCTGCGAACCACTCGACGTGGCAGCTAGACTCGCGCGACCTGTTCAGCCACGGTTGCTGGCACGTCCAGGAGGGCGGTCCGACCCTCCCGGATCGAGCGGTCAGCTGCCTCGAGGACGCGGACCACGGCGAGTCCGGACTCCCCAGGCGTGGCGCACTCCGCGATGCCGCGCACGCAATCCAGGAAGTGCCGATCCTCGACGGCAAGGGGCTCATCGAACGGCACGTGTGGCGCGAGCGTGTCGCCGTGTCGGTAGATCAGCGGGAATCCGGACTCGTCTCCGTCCCCGCGCACCCCCACACCCTTGTCGTGGATCCGAACCCGCTCCTCCACGGCAAGGTCATCGAAGGTGGCCATCTTCAGGCTGCCCGCGACGGTCGCGCGCCGCACCTTCGAGGGGTCCAGCCACGAGACATGCACGTACGCGCTGACATCGGGGTCGCGGTACTGCAGCTGCAGGTACGCCACGTCGATGCCGCGCCCCGCGTGCGCTCGCCCCCATGCGGTCACTTCGCGCGGCGTTGACCGCAGGAGGTAATTCGCGATCGATATGTCGTGCGGCGCGAGGTCCCACACCACGTTCACGTCCGCCTGGTACAGACCGAGGTTCAGTCGCGCGCTGTCGATGTAGTAGATGTCACCGAGCCCACCACTCTCGATGAGCTCGCGCATCCGCCAGATCGCCGCGTGGTACTCGAACGTGTGCCCGGCCATCAGGACCAGCCCGCGCTTGCGGGCGGTCGCGATTAGTGCTTCGGCCTCGTCGCTACTCGCGGCCAGCGGCTTCTCGACGAGGACGTGCGCCCCGGCGTGCAGCGCCCGGAGGCCGATCGGGCCGTGCATGCGCACGGGCGTCGCGACGACCACCGCGTCGACCTCGCCCAGTGCGTCGTCCAGCGACTCCGTCACCCGGCATGCGGGGAACTCGGCCTGGGCGGCGACTCGCCGCGCCCTGTTGAGGTCGACGACGGTGACCTCGGTGCCCGGGATCGAGCTGAGGACGCGCACATGCTTCGCGCCCCAGTACCCATAACCAACGACCGCGACTCTCGTCACGCCCTGCCTCCCTGCAGTGCCGTGAAGCCGGTTCGATTGTGGCACGAAGCGTCTCGCTACGGACTTCGCGGCACGCGTCGGTGTGTCACAAGTGAGTGACATCACAGGCCGGGACGGTGCTAATCGGTCAACACTGGACGTGTCACTCGACGCCGTGACGCAAGGAGCCGCGACCACCGGGCGTTCGGCACCGATCACCAAGCTCAAGATACGGAGTTCGCGCCGCCGCTCGAGGGACCTGCGGTCAACAGCGCCGGTACGGCCGGCGGCGACCCGCCGGCGGAGATGCGCGGGCGGGTTATGGCGACCCCGATCGGATTCGAACCGACGATCTCCACCGTGACAGGGTGGCGTGCTAGGCCGCTGCACCACGGGGCCGCAGAACTCAATCTTTGCAGTTGCATCGCCGCGGGTCAACGACTCCGCTTCCGCCCACCTGCCCTGCGGGCTAGACTGGCGACCATGCCAGCATCACCTCGCCGCGACCCCGCCCCCCGGCGCCGCCTCCCGCCGCGCCCGACCTTCGCCTCGGACGCGCAGAGCGCCAGCATCGCCGCCACCGAGGAGGCGCGGTTCCGCCGCGACACTGAGCGGGCGCTGGCCGCCGCAGACCGCGAGTCGCGATTCCTCGTGACGGAACTCAAGCGCGTCGCCGGGGTCACCGCCACGTGCGTCACCATGCTGGTCGTCCTCGCGGTCCTGCAGCGACTCCAGGCGTAGGCGGCCGCTCCGGCCCCGGTCAGCGCAGGCGCCCCCACGCCACCACGAGGGCAATCGCGAGCAGCAGCGTCACGGCGAGGTCCGCCGCGATCAGCGGTAGGCCCCCCGCGAGTACCAGGCGCACGGCAGCCGCCAGCACGAGGGTCCCGGCCGCAGCCGCCTGCATCACCGGACCACGCTTGTACCGAGTCGCCCGCTGCAGGACCTCGGCGACGCCTCCCCCCAGCGCCGACCCCCCAAATATCGCGAGCGACAGGAACAGGAAGCCCCGCAGCCCAACGGGCAACAGGAACGCGCCGATCACGCCCAGCCCGAGTCCCAGGCCGAGCGTCACCGCGCCCGTGATCACGTAGTCGCGAGGCGCGAACTCGTACATCGGCGGGCGGCGAAGCTTCGCGCAGTCGGGACAGCGGGTCCCGGCGGGCGTGTATACGAGGCACCTCGGGCAGATCAACGTTTCGCAGCGCCCGCAGCGCAGCTCCGACTCCACGCTCGGATGCCTCTGGCAGTACGTCGCCTCGCTCGTGTTCGGCGTGGGCATCGAGGTCACCGCGAACGCCCCTCGGGTGCGACCTCCGGGGTGGGATCCGGGACGTTGCAGCCGGCGGCCCGCGCGGCAGCGAGGAACGCGGTCACGACCTCGTCAGGAAGCGGGATGTCGCCCGGCTGCCGTTCGTCCGCCGCGCCGGCACCGTGGAAGTCCGAGCCGCCGAGGGCGAATAGACCGAGCCGCTCCGCCACCCCCCGGAGAGAGGCGACCAGCTCAGGCTCGTAGGCCTTGTAGTACACCTCCATCCCGAACAGCCCCTGTCCGGCGAGCATCGACGCGACGGCCTCGTAGTCCTTCGTGAACGAGGGGTGCGCGAACACGGGTAATCCACCCGCGTCGCGAATCATCGCGATCGCGTCCGCAGGGCCGATCGTGTCGCGCTCGACGTAGGCGGGCATCCCGCGTCCGAGGAACCGGTCGAACGCCTCGTTGAAGTTGGCGACGTGGCCGGCCTCGATCAGCGCCAGCGCCAGGTGAGGGCGCCCGACTGCTGCTTCGCCGGCGAGCTCGCGCACGCGCCCCCAGTCGATGGGTACGCCCTGCTCGGCGAGCGCGTCCACCATCGCGCGTCCGCGCTCCTCGCGGCCCTCGCGGAACCGCTCAAGCTCCGAGCGCAGGTGCTCGTTGCCCGCATCGACGAACAGGCCCAGCATGTGCAGCTCGGTGCCGGGCAGGTCACACGAGATCTCCACGGCCGGCACGAGCAGGAACCCCGGATGCCGCGCGGCGGCCACCCGTGCCTCCTCGTACCCAGCCAGCGTGTCGTGGTCGGCCAGCGCCATCACCCGGACGCCTCGCGACGCCGCGAGGTCGACGAGCTGCCCCGGAGTCAGCCGTCCATCCGACATTGTGGAGTGGGTGTGGAAGTCACCTCGCGCCATGGCCGCCGACCTTTCGTGCCTCGCGACTACGCACCGTCGCTCGACACCGCCACCTCACAATACCGGTCCACCCGCTCGATGCGTCGCGCGCGCCCGGTGTCCTCGTCGATATCGATGACCACGCCGTTCATCACCGCCCTTCCCCCGGCGGCAACGGGGAGGCGCGTCGGCATGCTCGTCAGGAACCGCCGCAGAACCGAGCCCACGTCGTCCCCGATAATCGAGTCGACGGCGCCGGTCATCCCGAGGTCCGTCACCATGGCGGTCCCCGCGGGCAACACCCGAGCATCGGCCGTCGGAACGTGCGTGTGTGTCCCGACCACGGCCGCGACCCGACCATCGAGGTACCACGCCAGCGCCTGCTTCTCGCTCGTCGCCTCCGCGTGGAAATCCACCAGCACCACACCCGACCCGCCCTCGCGACCGATATCGGCGAGCAGCGCGTCGGCCGCCCGGAATGGGTCGTCCATGTCGGCGGGCATGAATACCCGCCCCATCAGGTTCACCACCGTCACCGGCCCAATCGTGAGCACCCCGACCCCGGGTGCGCCTGGCGGGTAGTTGGCGGGGCGGAGGATCGGAAGCTCCAGTTGATCGAGCTGCGCCGTGAACTCTCGTACGTTGAAAATGTGATTCCCCGAGGTCAGCACGTCGGCGCCGGAGTCGAGGAGCTGACGCGCGATCCGCGCAGTGAGCCCGCGCCCCGCCGCCGCGTTCTCGGCGTTGACGACGACGAAATCGAGTCCGAGCTCATCTCGGAGAGGTGGGAGGAGCTGCGCCACGGCATCGCGGCCCGGCCGCCCGACGACGTCGCCGACCATCAGCACGCGCACCGTCGGACCCCGCGCGCCGCTAGTGGGCGACCGCAGTTGCCCGCGTCTCGCGTACCACCGTCACCCGGATCACCCCGGGGTACTGCATCGTCTCCTCGATCTTTCGCGACACGTCGCGCGCGAGCCGCATCGCCTCGACGTCATCCACGCGCTCCGGCTCGACAATGATGCGAACCTCGCGGCCGGCCTGGATCGCGAAGCACTGCTGCACACCGTCGAACGAGTTCGCGATGGCCTCGAGCGACTCCAGCCGCCGGACGTACTCGTCGGCCGACTCACGTCGGGCTCCCGGGCGGCTCCCCGACATGGCGTCCGCGATAATCACGACGAGCGCCTCGGTGGTCTCGGGGCGAATCTCCTCGTGGTGCGCCTCGATGCAGTGCACCACCTCGCGACGCACACCGAACCGCTTCGCGATATCCGACCCAATCGCGGCGTGGGTGCCCTCCTGCTCGCGGTCCACGGCCTTCCCGAGGTCGTGCAGCAGCCCTCCCACGCGAGCCGTCTCGATGTCCGCGCCGATCTCCGATGCCACGGCCGCCGCGAGCCACGAGGTCTCCACCGCGTGGCGCAGCTGGTTCTGCCCGTACGAGAAGCGGTAGCGCAACCGCCCGAGTGTCTTCACGACCTCGGGGTGCAGCCCCGTGACTTCCGCGTCAATCATCGCCTGCTCGCCCGCCTCGACGACCAGCCGATCGACCTCGCTGCGCGCGCGCTCGACGGCCTCTTCGATACGAGTTGGCTGGATGCGTCCGTCCTGGATCAACCGGCTGAGCGCGAGCCGCGCGATCTCACGGCGCACGGGATCGAACCCGGAGACGGTCACCACGTCGGGCGTGTCATCGATAATGAGGTCACAACCGGTCGCTGCCTCGAACGCGCGGATGTTGCGCCCCTCGCGTCCGATGATCCGCCCCTTCACCTCCTCCGAGGGGATGGGCACGATCGAGACGGTCGTCTCGGCCGTGATCTCCGAAGTCATGCGCTGCATCACGGTGGCAAGCGTCTTCCGACTCCGCGCGTCGGCCTCAGCCCGCGCACTCGCCTCCATGGCGCGCACACGTCGCGCGGCCTCATCACGCAGCTCGAGGTCGAGCTCCTCGAGGAGCGTCCGGCGAGCCTCGTCGCTCGTCATCCCGGCGATGCGCTCGAGCAACGTCTGGAGGAGCTGGACCTTCGCCCCGAACTCCTTTTCGGACCCCTCGAGCTGCAGCTGACGATCGCGTACCGCCTGCTCCGACCGCTCCAGCGACTCACCGCGTCGCTCCAGCGCCTCTTCGCGCTGCTCGAGCCGGCGCTCGATCCGAGTCACCTCGCGGCGCTGCTCGCGGAGCTCGTCCTCTGCTTCCTTGCGGAAGCGAATCGCCTCTTCCTGCGCCTGCACTTCCTTGGCCCGGCGCCCCGACTCGGCCTCCGCGAGGACCAGTTCCGCCTGCTTCTGTGCCTGCTGCACGACGCCGGACGCGCTCCCGCGTAACCAGGCGAACGCAGCGACTCCGCCCACGGCGATGCCAGCCACGCCGAAGAGCGCGCTCAACACGAGGGTTTCCATCTCAGGGCTCCGATTTCGGGTCAGCCGCCTCGCGCCAGTGGCTGCGCTGCGGGCCGTATAACATCAAGCGGGTGCCGGTACACCTCTTCCCGCAATCGTAGCATCGCTCGCGGCTCCGTTCCTCCGCGAACACCCTGCCGAGCCCCCGGCCTCAGCCCTCGGAGGCCTCATCCAGCACGGATGCCATCGCGCGTAGCGCCGTCGCCGTCGAAAACCCGCGCCGCACAAGGTAGTCCCGCAGCCTCCGCTGCCGCACGGCGGGCTCCAGGCGCCGCAGCGCCCCCACCCGCCGTCGAGCCGCCGCGAGCGCTGCCGCGTCGTCGTCGTGCGCCTCGAGGGCCGCGCCCACGTCCTCGACACCCACGCCCTTCGAGGCAAGGTCCCGACGCAGCAGCGCGGCGGACCGCTCGCGACCACGCATCCCGCCGACGTAAGCCGTGGCCCACGCCCGATCGTCGAGAAACGAGGTCCCCCCGAGCGACGCCAAGGCCGCGTCCACCGCCATGGCTTCGTGTTGCCGCAGGAGGCGTCGCCGGAGTTCTTCTGTCGCATAACCGCGGACGGCGAGCAGTCGCAGCGCCTGCTGCAGGGCCGCTCGGCCCGCCGCATCGAGGGGCTCGCGCGTCCGTTGCTCTGGCCTGGCGGGCGCCGCCGCTGCGGCACGTTCGGCTGCCTCGATGAGCGACCGCAGCGACTCGAGGCGCGCGTCCCCACTCATGAGCGCCACCGTCCTTGACGCCGCCGGCGCTGCCGCCCCCCGCGCTGGACTCGCGGGGGGCGCAGCAACTCATCGAGGGGAGCCCGGCGCGCCACGCTCGCCGCCGACCTCCACCACGTGACCATGCGGGGGGCCTCGCGGCCGCTCGCGCTCTGCCGGAGGCGGCTAGACGTCCGCCAGCGCGTCCACCTCGGCCTCATCATCGCCCTCGGCGCCTGGCAGGTCGGTCATCACCGGCGCGCCCTTGATCCCCGCCGCCGCGCGCACGCGGGCGGTGATGTCCTCGGCCATCTCCGGGTTTGACCGCAGGTACTCACACGCCGCGGCGCGACCCTGTCCGAGGCGCAGATCCCCGTACGAGTAGAACGCACCGAGCTTCTTCACGACCTCGTACTGCGCTGCCAAGTCGAGCACGTCGCCTTCTTTATTGATGCCGTGCTGCTCGCCCGTGAACATGATGTCGAATTCGGCCTGCCTGAACGGGGCGGCGACCTTGTTCTTCACCACCTTGCAGCGCACGCGGTTCCCCACGAACGTCGTGCCCTGCTTCAGCGACTCCACCCGGCGGATGTCGATGCGCACGGACGAGTAGAACTTGAGCGCGCGCCCACCCGGGGTGACCTCGGGCGACCCGAACATGACGCCGATCTTCTCGCGGAGCTGATTGATGAAGATCAGCGCGGTGTTCGAGCGCGCCACCGCTCCGGTGAGCTTGCGCATGGCCTGCGACATCAATCGCGCCTGCAGACCCGGCATCGAGTCGCCCATGTCGCCCTCGATCTCCGCCCGCGGCACGAGTGCCGCCACGGAGTCGACGATCACCACATCGAGGGCGTTCGAGCGGATCAGCGCTTCGCAGATCTCGAGAGCCTGCTCGCCGGTGTCCGGCTGCGAGATGAGCAGCTCCTCGACGTTGATCCCACACTGGCCCGCGTACTCCGGGTCGAGCGCGTGCTCCACGTCGATGTAAGCGGCCATCCCGCCCTTGCGCTGCGCCTCGGCGATGATGTGCTGCGCCAGCGTGGACTTGCCCGCCGACTCCGGACCGTAGATCTCGGTGATCCGACCGCGCGGGATGCCGCCCACGCCGAGCGCGATATCGAGCGACAGCGCGCCCGTCGGCACGGCCGTCACAGCGACCGATGCGCCGGGGTCGCCCAGGCGCATGATCGCGCCCTTGCCGTGTTCCTTGGTGATCCCCTCGATCGCCTTGGTCAGGTCCTCGCGACGCTTCGCGATGCGGGCGGACTCATCCATGATGCTGGGCATGACGGCCTCGATTTCCCTTCGGTACCGTTGTGGCTCGAGCGACGCGCTCAACGCTCAGTGGCGTGCCGGAAATGTAGTCGAACGCCCGTTCTGAGTCAAACAGGTGTTCTACTTCGCGCGCGCCCATCCCCACAACAGTCGTGAGTGGGCTGGGGCAGATAGAGGATAGCTCGGTGGCGCGGATCACGGTCCAGCTGACGCCTCGCGCGGCCCGCGACGAGCTCATGGCTGTCGAGGTGACCGAGCGCGGAGCGCTCCTCGTGCGGGCGCGGGTGGCAGCTCCGCCGGTCGACGGCAAGGCGAACGCGGCCCTCGAACTCCTCCTGGCGCGCGCCCTCGACGTCGCCCCGTCCCGAGTCGAGGTGGTGGGCGGCGCGACGGCGCGGCGAAAACTGGTCGAGGTCGACGGGCTCACCCTCGAGGAGGTCGGTGCTCGCCTGAGAGCACCGCGTCGCTGACCTCGGCTGGCTGCCGGCGAGTACCGATCAGCCAGCAGCGCCGCGCACGAGCGCCTGCGCAATGAACTGCAGGAGCAGCATCGCCACCATCGGGGTGATGTCGATCATGCCGATGGTGGGGACCACGCGCCGCAGCGGCTCCAGTACTGGCTCGGTAATCGCATCGAGGGCACGGAGGATGGGACCGTCGCGGTCGATCGGGAACCAGGATGCCAGCGCGCGGAAGAAGATCGAGAACGTGATCACGTTCAGGAACAGCGCGAGGAGGTTGGCGATCTCGTTCACTGGCCGTCCTTAGCCCGGGCCTAGCCCTCGGCGAGTTCCTGTGCGCGATCGAAGGCCGCCTGCACGGCCTCGTCGAGTGCGGCACGTACGCCCGCGGCCTCGAGCTCCGCGAGCGCGGCGGCGGTGGTGCCCCCGGGCGACGTCACGGCATTGCGCAGCGCGGCCGGGTGCTGCCCGGACTCGATGGCGTACCGCGCCGATCCCGCCACGGTGGCGAGAACGAGGCTCGTGGCATCCGAGCGCTTCATCCCCAGGCGCACGGCCGAATCGATGAGCGCCTCGATGACGAGGTAGATGTAGGCCGGCCCCGACCCGTGGATCGCGGTGGCGAGGTCCACCTCTTCGTCGTCGTGGACCTCGACTACGGCCGTGGCGACGGCGTCGAGCAGCGTCCGGACCCAGGCGCGTTGCACCTCGGAGACGGCCGGCGACGCGTAGAACACGGCGGCGCCCTCGCCAATCGCGGCCGGGAGGTTCGGCATCACCCGGACCACGGCGCGGTGGCTCGAGACCCGCTCAATGACGTGGAGGGGTACCCCGGCGAGAATCGATACGAGCACGGCCCCGGGGGGAATGCGCCCCTGCAGTGGCTGCGCGGCGCCACTGAGGTCCTGCGGCTTCACGGAGAGCAGCACGAGGTCGGCGCCGATGCACGCGCTCTCTTCGTCATCGGTGACACGGACCCCATGCTCCGCGAGCACGGCCCGCCTCGCATGCGCGATCTCGGCGACGGCAATGTCGCCCGCGGTCGCCACGCCCGAGCGCAGAATCGCGCGCAGGAACGCCTCGCCCATGAACCCGCCGCCGATGATCCCAATCCGCACCGAGAACCTGCGCCTTCTGTCTCCAGCTGTCTCCTGGTCGGCCCGTGACCCGGTTACGCGAGCCGGTCGCCGAAGATGGCACGACCGACGCGCACGACGGTGGCTCCCTCTTCGATCGCGACCTCGAAGTCGTTAGTCATCCCCATCGACAGGCCGTCGAGGCCGTGCGCGGCCGCGATCTCCCGCAGATCGCGGAAGGTGGTGCGCGCTGCCTCGGGGTCCTCGACGAACGGTGCCACGGTCATGAGCCCCCGTACCTCGATGCCCGGCGCGGCCGCTGCAGCGGCCAGGAGCGCGCCCACGTCGGCGGGCCGGACGCCCAGCTTCTGTGACTCGCCGGCCACGTTGACCTCAAGGTAACAGGGCAGCGGGTTCGGAGCATCGGCGCCACCCCCCAGGCCCGATGGACAGCGCGCGGAACTCACGGCCTCGATGAGGCGCAACGAATCGAGCGAGTGCAGGACGTCGATGTGGGGCACGACGTCCGCCACCTTGTTCCGTTGGAGGTGCCCGATGAAGTGCCAGCGCGGCGCCAACCCGGCCTCGACGGCGGCGCGGGCCTTGGGCACGAACTCCTGCGCACGGTTCTCGCCGAAATCGGTGAGTCCCGCCGCCAGCCCGCCGGAGATCACCTCGATGGGGAAGGTCTTCGAGACTCCCACGAGGGTGACTGTGGAGGCGTCTCGGCCCACGCGCTCGCACGCGGCTCGGATCCGCGCGCGCACCCCCTCGAGGCGCTGCGCAATCGTGGCTCCGGGGACGTCGGTGGTCGAGGTGGTCACGCCCCGATCATAGCCTCGGGCCGCCGGGGCGCGGGGTCGAGCAGGACTCGGGTACCCGCCCACCCCGCGCGGATTCGAGGGGTGCTGCTACGCCGGGCTGGTGCGCTGGGTCAGGCTGAACCAGTTCCCGGAGTCGTCGGTGAACACGGCCTCGATGCCGTACATCTGCGGCGTGGGCGGCTGAGTGAACGTCACTCCTCGCGCGACGAGCTCCTCGTACGTGCCCTGGCAATCGGACGTCTCGAACACGCCCGTCCCGAGAGCGCCCTTGCGTACCAGCTCGCGCAGCTGGGCCGAGGTGGCTTCGTCCATCATCGGCGAGGGGCCTGTCGGCATGAGCACGAGCTCGGGGGAGACCTGACCCACCGGACGCACGGTGAGCCAGCGAAAGCCCTCCATGGTCATGTCGGTCCCGACCTCAAACCCGAGCTTCTCCACGTAGAAGTCGCGAGCTGCCTGCTGGTCCAGGACATAGATAGTCGTGTGCGAAAGTCGATCGATCATCCGTACCTCCTTGGAGAGCAGGGT
>CADEHD010000014.1 GCA_902827055.1 uncultured Chloroflexota bacterium
GCGCCGTACGCCTCGAGCGCCCACACCTCCATCTCACCGAAGCGCTGGCCACCGAACTGCGCCTTACCACCCAGCGGCTGCTGCGTGATGAGCGAGTAGGGGCCCGTCGACCGCGCGTGGACCTTGTCCTCCACGAGGTGCGCGAGCTTCAGCATGTAGATGTACCCAACCGTCACGGGCTGGTCGAAGCGCTCGCCGGTACGACCGTCGTACACGGTCTGCTTCCCGAGGATCGGGGGCGCCTCCTGGAACTTCTTCGCCACGGCCTCGACGCGCTCGAAGAAGCGCTCGTCCGAGAGGTTGCGCACGTTGCGCTCACCGTGCTGCTCGAGCCACAGCGACAGACACGCACCACGAGCGGTGCCCGGAGGTCCGCTGCGCAGCACTTCGTCCGGGTCGAAGCCAGCCGCGGTGAGGTACTCCTCCATCGCCGCGACATCGACGCGCTGACCCACCTGCGAGTCGGCCGCCGCCAACGCGCGCTCGGTCTCCACGGCGTTGGCCTGGTACGCGATCCACGCCCGTGCGAGGGCGTCCTGGATCTCATCGTCCGTGGCGCCATCGAACACCGGGGTCGCCACTCGATAGCCGAGCGTCGACGCCGCCCAGCCGAGGTGCGTCTCGAGCACCTGCCCGACGTTCATGCGCGACGGCACGCCGATCGGGTTCAGCACGATCTCCACCGGACGACCGTCCGCGAGGTACGGCATGTCCTCGAGGCGCATCACCCGGGACACGACACCCTTGTTGCCGTGCCGACCGGCCATCTTGTCGCCCTCGGCGATCTTGCGCTTCTGCGCCACCGAGACGCGCACCATCATGTTGACGTCGGCCGGCAGCTCATCACCGCGATCCCGACGGAAGATGCGGACATCGATCACCTTGCCGCGCTCGCCGTGGGGGACGCGCAGGCTGGTGTCCTTCACCTCGCGAGCCTTCTCACCGAAGATGGCGCGCAGGAGCTTCTCCTCCGGCGTCAGTTCGGTCTCGCCCTTGGGCGTGATCTTCCCGACGAGGATGTCGCCCTCGCGCACCTCCGCACCGACGCGGATGATGCCGTCCTCATCGAGGTCGCGCAGCGACTCCTCGCCGACGCTCGGGATGTCGCGCGTGATCTCCTCGGGACCGAGCTTGGTGTCCCGCGCCTCGACCTCGTACTTCTCGATATGAATCGACGTGAACTTGTCGTCGCGAATCAGCGACTCCGACAGCACGATCGCGTCCTCGAAGTTCAGGCCCTCCCAGGACATGAACGCCACGAGCACGGACTGACCGAGCGCCAGCTCGCCGTTGTCCGTCGACGACGAGTCAGCCAGCGGCTGGCTCCGCCGCACGCGGTCGCCGCGCTTCACCAGCGGGCGCTGGTTCACGCACGTCCCCTGGTTCGATCGCACGAACTTGAGGAGCGTGTACGTCTCCTGGCGGCCCGAGTTGTACTTCACGGTGATGAAGTTGGCAGAGGCCGCAGTGACCTCGCCGTCCTCCTCCGCGATCAGCACCTGCCCGGAGTCCACCGCCGCCTGCAACTCGATGCCGGTCCCGACGAGCGGACGCTCCGGCCGGATGAGGGGCACGGCCTGCCGCTGCATGTTCGCGCCCATGAGCGCGCGGTTCGCGTCGTCGTGCTCGAGGAAGGGGATCAGCGCCGCCGCCACGGACACCATCTGCCGCGGCGAAACGTCGATGAAGTCAACCTCGGTCGAGGGCACCATCTTCGGGCGGTCGCCCGCCCGCACCTCGACGCGAGGGTCGAGGAAGTTGCCGTCGGCGTCCAGCAGCGTGTTCGCCTGCGCGATCGTGTGCTGGTCCTCCTCGTAGGCGTCGAGGTACTGCGTCTCTGACGAGGCGAACGGCACGACGTCGATCATGTCGGCGTCGGCGTTCTGTGCGATCGTGCGCGCGAGCTCCGCGTCCACGTGGTCGCCCTCGCGGGCCAGCTGGCGCCCGCCGCCGCGCACGTTCTGCCCCAGGATGCGCCCGGTAAGGTCCTTGATCGTCTTCTTGACCTGCCGCGCGACCGGACGGTACGGGGTCTCGATGAACCCGAACTCGTTCACCCGGCCATACGTCGCCAGGTTGCCGATGAGGCCGATGTTCGGGCCTTCTGGCGTCTCGATGGGGCAGATGCGTCCGTAGTGGCTGTAGTGCACGTCGCGCACATCGAAGCCTGCACGGTCTCGCGACAGCCCCCCGGGGCCCAGCGCCGACAGGCGCCGCTTGTGCGCCAGCTCCGCGAGCGGGTTGACCTGGTCCATGAACTGCGACAGCTGCGAGCCGCCGAAGAACTCCTTCATCGACGCGACGATCGGGCGGATGTTGACCAGCGCCGATGGCGTGGCCTCCTCCGGGTCGGTGATCGTCATGCGCTCGCGGACCACGCGCTCCATGCGCAGGATGCCCACGCGGAACTGGTTCGCAATCAGCTCGCCGACGGAGCGCACCCGACGGTTGCCCAGGTGGTCAATGTCGTCCGGGTCGCCATCACCGTTGTTGATCTGAATCATGCGCCGCACGATCGCGATCATGTCCTCGGTCCGGAGGATGCGCGTCGTCGGAGCATCCACCAGCCCAAGCCGCTTGTTCAGCTGGTACCGGCCGACCCGACCGAGGTCGTAGCGGCGGTCCTGGAAGAACAGCGACTCCAGCATGTTGCGCGCGTTCTCTGCCGTCGGCGGGTCGCCGGGGCGGAGGCGGCGGTAGAACTCCTCGAGCGCTTCCTTGCGGTTGGTGGTCGGGTCCTTGGCAATCGTCGCCTCGACGTACGGGTGATCCTCGTTGATGTGGACGCCCGACAGCATCGCGCGCACGCGCTCGTTGGTCCCGAGCTCGGTGTCCGGCAGGTCCGGCTCGCGCACGACGCCCATGGTGCCGTCGGCGCGCTGCACGACCTTCACGCCGTCAATGGCACGCAGCAGCACAGTTACCGGAATGCGCCGCTTACGATCGACCTTCACCGACAGCAGGTCGCGGTTGCTGGTCTCGAACTCGAGCCACGCCCCACGGTTGGGGATCAGCTTCGCGCCGATGAGGCGGCGACCCGTGGCGGGGTCAGCAGCGGCCGTGAAGTACACACCCGGCGATCGCACGAGCTGCGACACCACCACGCGCTCCGCGCCGTTGATGATGAAGGTGCCGTTCCGCGTCATAATCGGCAGGTCGCCCATGAAGAGCTCCTGCTCCTTGACCTCGCCGGTCTCCTTCACGCGCAGTTCGACCTGCACGCGCAGCGGCGCCGCGAACGTCGCGTCCCGGTCCCGACACTCCGCCTCCGAGTACTTCGGCTCGCCGAAGCGGTACTCCCCGAAGCGGAGTTCCATGTGCTGACCGGTGAAGTCCTCAATCGGTGACACTTCATCGAAGAGCTCGCGCAGCCCCTGCTGGAGGAAGCGGTCGTAGGACTCGCGAGGCATCTGGATGAGGTACGGCATGTCGAGCACCTGCTGGTGCTGGCCGAACGTCTTGACGAGGTTGGGCACGCGACGGTTGGAGCGCACGATGCGCCGCTCTGTGGTCAAGCTCGACTCCCTGCGAAACGCGTGGTGGTGCTTGCCGGTCTCGGGCGGGAGTCTTCCCCTGTGAAGACTCCAAACGGCTGACCCGACGCCCCGTACCCTCCCCAGGATTCCGAGGCACACGGACACCCCGCGGCAAGACTCCCTGCCGGCGGGGTGCATCGAAGGGGGATGTGAGAAGCCGCGCCCAAGGCCCCGACAGGGTAAAGGATGCGCAGAAGGCACGCAAGGGTAGCGAGCGCCCTCCGCCGATGTCAACGTATTTCGAACAGCGCAGTGTGGAGGGCTATCCGCTCGTCTGTGCTACCTCACGGCTGCCGCTGCGCCGGCCGGAGGGGCCCCGCGTACGGGCGGTTCACGGCCTGCTCCCAGGCCTGCCACGCGTCCTTCGCCACGTCGTCGCGCGTTCGTAAGCCCACGCTTGCAATCAGATCGAGCGGGGACGAGTCGGCGTATACGGGGTCGCGTCCCACAAACCACACGAACAGCGGCGCGCCCAGTGACTCGGCGTCGACGAGAGCCCGCTGGAGGAACCGGCGCTGCTCGATGGCCGTCGACGAGTTCAGCCCCTCCCGCGTCTGCTCCGAGGCGAAGCCCACCGACACGAACGCGATCGGCAGCTGCGTGCGGGCGCGCGCGTCGGTGTAGTACTCGGTCGGGACCTTCCGCGCCGCCTGGTACACGAACGACGGGTACGTCGTAATGCCAAACACGTCGATGCGCTGCTCGTACTCCTCCAGCAGGCGCCAGCGGGGCGCGTGCGGCGGCTCCCAGGGGATCGCACCCAGCAGCTGCTCGTACTGGAACGAGGGAAACACGAGCGTGGCGGGAACGGCCGCCTTCACGACGTCATACGCCTCGTTGTAGGCCTCGCGAAACGCGGCGTACGCCTCCGGATCCGCCTCGAACGCAGCGTTCACCTCGACCCCGATCACGAGGAACGCCGGCCGGTAGTTCAGCGCCACGAACCGAACGTGCTGCACGAAGGCGCGACGCAGCTCCGGATCGGCGAGCGTCTTCCCCTCGAGTCGCGGTGGCAGCCCGGCGAGCCGGCCTCGCGAGGCGGGGTCGAAGACGTCGATGGCGTACGCGAGGTGGAGGTTGCGCTGCGCGATGGCCTGGCGCTCCGCGAGCGTCGCGCGCTCCAGCTCCCCCGACACGCGAGCGGCCAGGAACGACTCCCACTCGGGGGCGCGCTGAATGAGGAGCACTTCGCCGTAGTTCGCCGCGAGGTCCATCGCGGCGGTGTACCCCTCCACCGACTGCACGGCTGGCAGCCCGGAAAACCCGAGCAGGAACGGCCGCGGCTCCCCGACGGTGACTCGCGGCAGCGGCGTGAAGCGCGTGGTGGCCTGCTCGGGGGCGGGCACGGGCCGGCACGCGGCCAGCGCGGACGCCCCAAGGATCACCAGAAGCAGCGCGCGCGCGGAACGGCGCGAGGCGCGAGGGACGGGCGTTCGAACCATCGTTCGATTGTTGGGACCGGCCTCCCCCGCGTCAACGTGCCGGTGTCATCACTCCGCGTTTCCACCGATGGCGCGCTGCCCCTGCCTGCCGAGCATCCCTGCACGAGCCCGTTCCAGTCGCACCAACCCCACCAGCCGAGGCACAGGCCTGACGGAGGTTCGCATGCTCATCGCCCGCACCATGGACGACCTGGCCCGGGAACTGGGCCGCGTGACCAGCCAGGCCGATGCGCGCGCGTTGGTCAACCGCGCCGCGCGCATGACCGGCGTGGCGCCGGACCGCGCACTGGAACTCGGTGAGATGCTGGTCGTCTGCCACGCGCTGGCCGAGGAAGGCGGCGCTATCCAGGCGCTGGCCGAGCAGGTCGCCGCGGCTTCGGTGGAGCGCCTGGGGAACGACCCCGCCGCGAGCACCGCGAGGGGTTAGCTCGCTTCACCGTCCGTGAAGATGGCGTCCCGCGCGACCTCGCCCCACGAGAACAGGGCAGCTGCGAAGCGGACGCCGTTGCGGCTCGCGTTCACGCGCTCAAGGTCCACCGCGCCGATGAAGTCCGCGAGGTGCTCGGCGATCCCGCCATCACGGTAGAACTCGACGGGGCGAAACACGCCGAACGTCTTCGATGCGAGCGGCGCGCCGCCGGGCTCGGCGCAGGCCACCGCGAGCGCCATCTGGTCGATGCCGTACGGGCGCCTCGAGGAGGCCATCCGCTCACGACACCAGGCGTTCATCTCCTCCGCGACGTCACGGAGGCCCGCGGCGTCCATCGGGAGCGCGTCACGAATCCACTCGCCGCGATGCAGCCCCGTACCCCGCTGCAATGCCGCCTCTACGCGAGCGCGCAGCGGATCCGGCCGGAACTTCGCCAGCAGCTCGTGGACCTGCAGCACGCCGCCACCTCTCGACTCGCTCCCGGAGCCGCCCGCGGGGCGTCGGACCCGGCTGAACGATCCCTGAATTCGTACTGAGCGAATCATCGGTCTTGACGAGATATCGGACAGCAACGTGTATATGAACCACGACAGAGCTGCCCCCGGATAGACTCGGCAGATGGAACGCCACCGCTTCCGACGGCTCGTCCTGCGCGCCCTCAACGGCATTCCGCCGCGCTTTACGCCGTACCTCGAGAACGTCGCGATCGTGATTGAGCGCGAACCCAGCGCTGAGGACCGCGCGCAGGGCCACATCGGTCCTGGCGAAGACCTGTTCGGGCTCTACGTCGGCGTCCCGCTCACCGAGCGCGGGGGCGGCAGCCCGTCGCTGCCGGATCGGATCATCATTTTCCAGGGGCCGCTCGAACGGCATTTCGCCCCGCACGCCATCCCTCGCGAGGTCCGGCGCACGGTGATCCACGAGGTCGCGCACCACTTCGGGATCGAGGAGGACCGCCTCGCCGAGCTGGGGCTCGGCTGACGGCGCGCTGAGGTCGCTCCGGGCACCCGGCGCTGGTGCGGACTCGAGCCGCTGGGCTAGGCTGCCGCGGGTCCGGGTGCGCCGCGAAAGGAGCTGACGATGGTGTCCGAGCTTGCCGAGCGATTCATCGTGGGGGTCGACGACACGGACATCGAGGGCTCCGGCAGCACGGGTGCCCTGGCGCGCGACCTCGTCATCCACTTCGTGACTGAGGGGCTGGGCCAGCACCTCGGGGTGACCCGCCACCAGCTGACCGACAGCCCCAAGGTGAAGCGCACGACCCAGAACGGCGCCTTCGCCTTCGAGCTCCACACGAACCTCTCCCTCAATGACATCGAGGACTGGCTGGTCCGGTACATCCGCCAGCACGCTGAGCGCCGCGCGGACCCTGGCCTCGCGATCCTCTCCCGCCACTCGGACATGCCCCACGTCCTCGCGTTCGGTCGCCGTTCCCAGACCGAGGTGATGAAGCTCGATGACGCCAGCACGTTCTCGGCGGAGTCGAACGTGCGGCTGCGCGCCCTCGGCGGGAAGCGGGCTGGCTCGGTCGGCGCGCTCGCCGCAGCGGGCCTGCGCGCCGGAGGGGGCGACGGGCGCTTCGTCTATCTCGATGGCCTGCCCGAGATCACGGGACAGATGACGGCCGGCCAGATGCGCCAGACCTGCCCCGGCCTCACGAAGATCCTGAACGAGGCGACCGGCGAGCCGATGGACCGTGACGACCTGATCGAGACGTTCGACTGGGTACGGCCGCGTCTCGTCGAGGGTTCTCCGCTGGTCCTGGCAGAGCGCTCGCCGGACAACTGGAAGCTCTGGCTCCTGGTCGACCGCCGACCCCCGGACGCCATCGAGGACTAGCGCCCCCGAACCGCACCCGGGCTACCCCTCGCGACGTTCGAAGTCGTGCAGGTGCTCGGCGTAGTGCCCGAAGCCGTTGACGGCGACGACGAACGCACCGAGGCCATCGTCGCCTTCGAGGACTGACCGTGGCGTCGCCTCAATCGCCGCGAGGAACTCCTCGTGCGCGAGTTCGGCCTCGGCGTGCACGGCCGCCCATGCGCGCCCCTCCTGCTCGGCCCGCACGCGCGCGTTGAAGGCGTCGGCGTCTATTGCCGCCGGCGGTGCGCCCGCAGTGAGCGCGGCGAGCCGCTCCACTGCGTAGCGATGCCATGCCGCCACGTGCGCCACCACCTCGCGAAGCGTCCAGCCGTCCCCGCGCACGGCGTCGGGCCCCGTGGACTCGACGACTCGCTGCCAGCGCGCGTGCAGGTCCCGCTCGAGCGCCTGCAGCGCCGCTCGTCGCAGGGGTGTGCCGTCATCGGCCACGGCGTCGCCCGCGAGCACGAGGATCTGCGCCGCTTCCTCGAGCGCGGTCGTGTAGTTCAGCGCCTGCCACAGGTCCCCCGCGAGCGCGAACGTCCCGTGGCCTCGGACGATGACAATCGGACAGCGCGATAGCGCCTCGGCGACGGCCGCCGGGGCGGCGTGATCGACGACGGTCACGATCGGCACGCCCCCACCCAGCAGGAGCTGGGCCTCGAAGTTCGCCGGGTGCAGCGAGTCGCTGTCGGTGACGAGGGACCGCGCGATCGCATGGGGCGGGTGGGCGTGCAGCACCGCCTGCGCCTGCGGATGCGCCGCGTAGATCGCGAGGTGGATCGCGGTGTTCGACGACGGCGCGGCCGCGTCGGCCTGCAGGAGTGCACCGTCGGGCCCGACCGCCACGATGCCCGCCGCGTCGAGCCGCCCGAGCATGGTGCCCGTCGCGGTGATGAGCGCGCCGCCGGCCGGTCGGCGGACGGACAGGTTGCCCCCGTGGGAGGTCACCAGCCCGCGCGCTGCGAGGTCGCGCCCGACCTCGATGAGCGTCTCCCGCCAAGCGTCGGCACCCGTCGTGACCACGACTAGAACCCGCCTCCGTTCACGTAGATGCGCTGGTTCGTGACGTAGCGCGCCTGCGGCGAGCAGAGGAAGACCACCATGTCCGCGATGTCCTCGGGCTGACACACGAAGCCGAACGGGGACGTCGCGTCGATCTCGCGGATGTCCTGCACGCCTCGCGTCGCGCGCACCAGGCGGCGCCCCATCTCGGTGTCCACGAGCCCGGGCCCCACGACGTTGACGTGGATCCCGTTCGGGCGCTCCTCCTTCGCCAGCGTCTGCGCGAGGGCCTCCATGGCCGCCTTCGCCATGTTGTACGGGCCACCGCGGGCGGAGTTGTTGAGGACCGCCCCCGACGAGATCATGATCACGTCTCCGCGAGGCTGCGCGCGCATCTGCGGCACGATGAGCTGGCTGACGTAGAACGAGCCGAACGCGTGGGTGCGCACCACGCGCTCCATCTCGGCGGGGTCGGTGTCGACGACGGCGCTGCCCCGCGAGGCGATGCCGGCGTTGTTGATGAGGATGTCGACGGCGCCGAAGTCGCGGAGGACGGACGCTGTCATCGCCTCGCACTGGGCGTAGTCCGACACGTCGCCCTGGTAGGCCTCGGCGCGCCGCCCGAGTGCCTGGATCGCGGCCACGACCTCGGCCGCGGCGTCCGCGCTCCGCGCGTAGTTGATCGCCACGTCGGCGCCGGCCTGTGCCAGCCCCAGCGCGATGGCCGCACCGATCCCGCGGCCCGCGCCGGTCACCAGCGCCGTCCGCCCTGCCAGGTCGCTCACGAACCACCTCCGCACCAGGCCTGCACCACCCGCACCGTGGCACGGCACGGCGTGCGCGAGGATAGCCTGACGGTTCGGACTTCGCGAGAGCGGCGAGCGGCTACTCGTCGGTGGGCGCGGCCGGTGTGGGATGCGCGGGAGGCGAGGCCACGGCGCTGGCCTCGAGAGCCGGGCGCGCCTGCTCGGTCACCCAGCAGGCGTAGAACTCGGCGCGGTTCGCGACGCAGTGCCCGGACGGGTACCGCAGGGAGGCGCCGAGGGGGAGCAGCGAGCCGTTGATCGCGCCGTCGTCGAGGCAGTCCTCGGCGTGGGCGAGCTCATGGAGGAGCGTCGCCTCCAGGGTCGGCGCGCGGGTCGCGAGCGCGATCACGGGCCGCCCGCGCTCGCAGAGCGCGTAGCCGGTCGTGAGCAGGGTGGCGCCGCCGAACGGCACCTCGATGGTCTTCGCATCGACAAACCGGAAGGTGGTCAGCGCGCCGACCAGCAACAGGAGTTCGACAATCGCCGCGCCCATCGGCTAGCGCATCACGGAACGAATGGCCTCGGCGGCGAGGCGGATGGTGTACACGGCCAGCCCGAAGGCGGCCACCACGAACGGGATCGGCAACAGGGCAGCGAAGCTCCCGTGGAGCGCGGCCCCGAGACTCACGATGCCGAGCGCGGTCCCCGAGAGCACGAGGTACCAGCCGGTCAGCGCGTACATCGCCGCAAACAAGTGCGGCGCACCCCCGTGCAACACGTGCCCCCCAGTGACGCACTTCCCCGGTGACGTCCTGTCGAGGTTCCCCCGCGCACACTTAACGAACGGTCACAACACCGTATGAATCCCCGGAATCGGCGGCGATCCGATGAAGATCCGACGCCCCGGCGCCGATAGTGCGCAGCCGATGGACGCGGGTGGCCCCTCGTTGAGCGCGACGCGGGGCGAACGCGTGCCCTGCCTAGGGGACGGGGTCGTAGCCGGGTGGCGTGCCCGGGTGACAGCGCAGCAACCTCCGCAGTCCGAGCCAGCCCCCACGCAGCGCACCGTGGCGCTCGATGGCCTCGGCGGCATACCGGGAGCAGCTTGGCTCGAACCGGCAGCGCACGCCGAGGCCGGGCGAGATGCCGAGCTGGTAGCCACGAATCGCGGCAATCAAGAACCGAGCCGCCAGCCCCGGCTGGGACGCGCTGGACTCGCCACCGGGCGTCGCGACGCGTGACGCCTTGCTACCCGGAGGTTCGACTGCCGAGGCCTCCACGGGTGCTCCCGCCTCGATGCGGGTGTTCAGGGGGGCCGGGTTGCCGCGCCTCACTGGTCCGGGGCTCCGGCGGGGCGCCCCCCGCCGCGTCGCGCTCCGGGGGTCCGCGGTGCACGGTCGGAGCGGCCGCGTCCGCTCGAGGTCACGCTCTGCCACGCAGACGCAAGGTCCAGTGCCAGCTGCTCGAACGTTGCGCCTGCCGCGCTCGGCTGGGCCGTGACCACGATGTCCCATGCCGCGACGGGGGTCCCGCTCGCCCTGTCCCGGGCGCCGAGGCGACGGAGCTGGTCGCGCAGCAGCTCTCGCAGTCGTCGCCGCACTCGATTGCGCACGACGGCCCCGCCCACGCGGCGCCCCACGGCGTAGCCCACTCGAGGGGTGCCAACCGAATTCTGCATCGCGGCCACGGCGACGAGCTCACGACGGGCGCGACGCCCCTCGCGCAGTACGTCGCCGAACTCGCGGCGGTTCCGGAGCGCGCCAATCACGAGGCGCCGTGGGCCTTGCGACCTCGCCGCGTTCTCACTGGCCGTGGCGTCCAGGTCCCCGCTCATCTGCACTCCACCGCGCAGGTCGGCGCGTACGGGCGCAGCATCGAGTCCGGTCAACGACTCGAACAACGCGATCCCGATGGCGCGACACGCTGGCCGCTCACTCGCGACCCGCGACTGCTGCCGAGGCTATGGTAGGCGACGCGGCGGAGGAGCGAACTCGCTAGACGGCGAGCCGAGCACGGCCGCGCTGGCGCCGGCGACGAATGACGTCGCGCCCCGTGCGCGTGGCCATCCGGGCGAGGAATCCGTGGGTCCGCTTTCGCGGAATGCGCTTCGGTTGCCATGTTCGCTTCACGGACGGCTCCGGACTCTGCCTGGGCGGGAAACAGCGGAGCCGCCATCTTAGAAGCCTGCGACCCCACGAGGCAAATCACGGGCGCCGGCCGCTGCAGCCACGGGTGCCACGACGTACAATCCGGCCGCGGGCAGCTTCAAGCGCCCACAGGTCGGCGCGTGCTGATGGAGACGGACCCATGCCTTCCCACGAGCAGATAACGCCTCAGGCGGCCTTTCAGTCGCGGCACAGCCGGGTCTCGCGGCTGGTCGCGAGTGCGACCGCAGCCTTCGTGGCGGCGGCACCGGCTGTTGTCACCGCCACGGAAGAGGGCCGAGTCCTCGAGCGCCCCGAGAACTTCACGTCGGTGTTCCTCTACACGGCGCTGGCAGCTGGTAGCGTGCTCCTCGTCGCCAGCCTCGGTCGCCTCTACCAGCTGCAGCGCGGCATCCGCTGGCGCTTCCAGGACCCGGACGCGCCTCACGACGAGCACCACTAGTCCGATACCGCGCGACGGGGACGAGGCAACGGCGTTGACTCGTGCCGACCCCATCGCCATCGGGAGTCGGGTCCCCGCCTTTGAACTGCACGGGGTCGATCGCGAGATCGTGACCAACGACCACTTCGCGGGCGCGTCCGGCGTCCTGGCGTTCTTCCCAAAGGCGTTCACAGACGGCTGACGGGCCGAGCTGCGGCAGCTCCAGCTCGCGCTCGGCGAGTTCGCCGCTGCCGGTGCCCGCGTCGCGGGCGTCAGCTCGGACACCTGGCTTGAGCATCGTCGGTTTGCCGCGGTCGAGGGCCTCACGTTCCCGCTGCTCTCGGACTGGCCCGCCGGCGCAACGATCAACGCGTTCGGCGCCGCCGACGCTGCCGGGCGCGCGCGTCGGGTGACGTTCGTCTTCGATCGGCTGGGCATCATCCGAGGCGTCATCGCGGACTCGGAACCGGCCGCGCATGCCCGCGCGGCGCTGCTAGTCGCGCAGGCGATCGGCACCGCGAGAGACAGCGGTGCTCCGCCCACCTCGGTCAGCCACTGAGGCTCAGGCGGCGGCGCCTCGCTAGTTGGGCGCGCCGTTGCTGGTGGGCGACGGGTCGTCCAGGGGGTGGCCGGTCTCGATGGCGTCGATGATCAGGCGCCGGCGCTCCTCGATGCTCTCGAGTCGCTCACGCAACTCCTCGCGCATCTCGCCGAGCGCCTCGAGCTTGTGCTCGACGATCGCGAGCTGGCGACGGAGCGCATCGATGATGACCTCAGCCCGCCGCTTACGTTCAGGCAGCTCACGGTCCGGACGGAACGTGGCGCGGATCTGCGCGCGCAACTCGTCTGCCTCGACCATCTCCTTGATCTCGGCCAGCGTGAGGCCCAGGAGGCTCTGCATGTTCCGGATCGAGGAAATCCGGTCGACGTCTGAGTCGGAGTAGAGCCGGAATCCACCGTCCAGCCGCTCTGGTGGACGGAGGAGCCCCTTTTCTTCGTAGAAGCGCAGCGTGCGCTGGGTGACGCCTGTGCGCTCGGCGACCTCGCCGATCTGATAACGCGCCACCGACTCGTCGTCGGGACGAGCTTCATCGGCCTTGCCTGAGCGGTTCTCGCGCTGCACCACGGCGCGATGGTAGAGATGGGCTTCTAGGCGCGTCAAACGACGGAGCCTCGCGGCTGCGCGAAACGCGAACTTGCAGAATCGAGGCTAGTCGTCGTCCTCGTCATCGTCGTCCGCGGGAGGACGAGACCGGGGCAGCAGCGGCGTTGCGCGCTCGTCCTGCGTCGGGTCGGGGGGCGCGGGCACGTCTCGCGCCGCCTGCACGATCTCAGCAAGCGCGCCCGATGACGCCGGCACCAACACGACACCGGCACCGGCATTGCGCCACAGCTCCAGCCCCGGGACGGGGGGCGACGAGCCGATGAGCACCACGAGGGGTGCGCGCATGTGCTCGGCCACGCGACGCATCTCCAGCTGGCCGAGGACCGAGAGACCCTCCCCGGGGTCGCCAACGAGCACGCCGTCGAGGTCGAGCGCCCCATACCGGCGCAGTTCGTCGTCGGTCGCCTCGGCAGGTGCCACCGCAACGCGTCCGAGAGCACGCTCGAGCAGCGCGTCGGCGACGGTCTGCGCGACATCGAACACCAGGAAGTCCACGCCCGCCTCGAGGAGCGCGCGCGTGTCCTCGCGCGTCGCGCCATCGATGCGCATCCCCACGGGCGTCCCGCTCGCGCCCTGCACGGTGTCACCCACGCTCGATCGCGGCCCGACGTGGAGCAGTGCGCCCGCGCCTGCCTCCACCGCCGCCCGAGCCGCGGTCGCGTCCGCGACCTCCGCCATGACGAGCACGCGCGGCGTGGCCGGGCCCTCCTCGCGGCGCACGAAGCCAAAGGCCCGCGTGCGGCGCTGGCCGGCCTCGCGGATGCGGTCGCGCAGCTTACTCATCGACGCTCCAACCACCAGGGGAAGACGTGGGGAATGGAGCCCGCGGGGGGATTCGAACCCTCGGCCTGCTGTTTACGAAACAGCTGCTCTACCACTGAGCTACACGGGCTTGCAGCCGTCCGAGTATACGGACGCGCACCGCACTCACTCAAATCTCACGTCGCCTCGGCGGCTCCGGTCGTCCGGCGCGCCGAGGTCAGGCGGCGGCCCTCGCCGCGGGGGCGTGGTCATAGCGACCCGGGGACGCCTCGCGCAGCCGCAGCACGAGCACGAGCGGTACGAGGAGCACGGCGATCGCGACCACCGACAACGACTCGAGGCCGCTCGCCACGACAATCGGGCCCGCCGCGAGCGGCATGACCATCGACGCCAGCTGGCTGACAGAGTCGCTCAGACCGACGGCCCGCCCGCGCTCACCGGCCGCCACCACCTCGGTGATCAGCGCGGAGGACGCCACGGTGCACGCGGCCCAGCCGACGCCCACGAGGAACGTGCCGAAGGTGATGACCGCGTACGCCTCGGACCGCGGCACAAGGATCGACCCGATCCCGAGGATCACGCACCCCGCGAGCATGAGCGGTCGCCGCCCGAAGCGGTCGCTGAGCCTGCCGAGGGGAATCGATGGCCCGAACATGCCGACAACGTGGATCGAGACGGAGAGGGAGATCAGGGGGAGCGCGTGCCCGTGGTGCGAGAGCGCCAACGAGGTCATCGCCATCATCATCGCCATGACGCCCTGCGCCGCGAAGTTCACGGCGTACGCCGTCGCCAGCGGGTAGTGCCGAAGCCAGACACGGAGCCCGCCGCCCTCGGAGAGCGTGGTGGCGCTCGCGGGCGGCGCCACGTACCCGGGGTAGAACTGCTCGAGGTTCTGCGCGATGGTCTTGGGGTCGGGCCGCACCGCCACCACCAGCGCCGTGCTCGGCAGCACGATGAGCGGCATCAGGAACCACACGGTCGTCAGCGGGTTCATCCCGCTTCGCCCCTCGATGGCCTGCGCGGCCGCGAACAGCAGCGGCGCCGCGAACGCGCCAACCAGCGACCCGGTCAGCACGTATCCCAGGCCCTCGGCGCGACGGGCGGGCAGGAACATGTCGGCTGCGGCCAGTCGCAGCTGCTGCCCGGCGCCGACGCCCATCCCGAACACGATGACGCCGACGATCACGAGCGCGAACGACCCGGCCAGCATCGCCGCGCCCACGAACAGCGCTCCGAGCATGGTCAGCAGGAGCCCGAGCAGCATCCCGGCGCGCCGGCCGTAGCGGTCGGTCAAGTAGCCCACCGGGTAGGCCACGACGAGGCGGCTCACGGACAGAAGGCTGGTTCCGAGCCCGGCGAGCGCCGCCGACCCGAGCATCTGCACAGTCATCAGCGGCACGAGCGTCGGGATGGCCTGGTTCCCCATGCCGATGAACGCCTGCGCGAGGGTCAGGAGCAGGGTGTTCCGTCGGATCAGCGGCGGGAGGCGGTCCGCGCGCGCCGGTCGCGCCGGTGTTGGCGTGTCGCCTGGCGAGGGGGTGTGGCGGGTCTCGGCGGTCATCAGCGGACTCTACGGCGGGCGTGGACCGAACGCACGCCTCAGGCGCACTCGGCGCCGAGGTCGCGCTCGAGCTACAGGACGCTGAGGTAGCGCTCGACCTCCCAGTTACTGACCTGCGCCCGGTACTCCTGCCACTCGTGGAGCTTGTTCCGAATCAGCGAGTGGAACACGTGCTCGCCGAGCGTCTCGCGCAACAGCGCCGAGCCCTCGAACCGGGCGATCGCCTCGCCCAGCGACGCGGGCAGCGACTCGATGCCACGCGCGGCCCGTTCCGCGCTCGAGAGGCTGGCGGCGTCGGTCTCGATAGGTAACGGTAGCTCCAGCTGCTCCTCGATGCCCGCCAGGCCGGCGGCCAGCACGCCGGCCAGCGCCAGGTACGGGTTGCACGCGGCGTCCGGCACGCGGTACTCGACGCGCGTCGACCCCTCGAGGCCGGGCCGGAACTGGGGCACCCGCAGCAGGTCCGAGTGGTTGCGCGGCGACCAGGTGACGTACGTCGGCGCCTCGAACCCGGGCACGAGTCGCTTGTAGCTGTTCACCCACTGGTTCGTGAGCAGCGCCAGCTCGGGCGCGTGGCGCAGCAGCCCCGCCATGAAGCGCCGCGCCGTCGTCGAGAGGTGGAGCGGATCCGCTGCATCGAAGAACGCGTTCTCCTCGCCCCGGAAGAGGGACATCTGGAGGTGCATCGCGGAGCCGTTGAGCTCGCTCCGCGGCTTGGGCATGAACGTGGCGTACACCCCGTGCCGCTGCGCGATCTCCTTCACGACGAGCCGGTAGGTCATCACCGAGTCGGCCATCGAGAGCGCGTCGGTGTGGCGGAGGTCGATCTCGTGCTGGCTTGGTGCCGCCTCGTGGTGACTCAGCGCCACCGGGATGCCCATCTCCTCGAGGGTGAGCACGGTCTCGCGACGCAGGTCGGTCCCGCTGTCGAGCGGCGTCAGATCGAAATACCCGCCGCGGTCGAGCAACGTCGTGTCTTCGGCGCTCCGGAAGTAGAAGAACTCGATCTCCGGGGAGACGTAGAAGGTGAACCCCAGCCGCGCGGCCCGCTCGACCACCGACTTCAGGACGTGGCGCGGGTCGCCCTCGAACGGCTCGCCCGAGGGCAGTCGCACGTCGCAGAACATCCGCGCGACCGCCTGCTCGCGCGGCCGCCACGGCAGCAACTGGAACGTCGATGGGTCGGGCACGGCGGCCATGTCGGCCTCGTCACTCCGCGCGAACCCCTCGATCGACGCCCCATCGAAGGAGGCGCCGTCAGTGAACGCGTGATCCAGCTCGTCCACGGTGATCGCCGCCGACTTCAGGGCGCCCACGATGTCCGTGAACCAGAGCCGGATGAACTTCACGTCCAGGTCGCGGCACTGCTGGATGACGTGTTGCTGGGCGGGGAGGTCGCTGGCGGCGTCGTACATGGCCTCGATGGTAGATACGAGAGGTTACGGCTGTGTTTCTCGCGCCCGCGCGCCCCGGATACCAACAGGGCCCCTCGAGGGGGCCCTGTCGCAGCTTCAGTAGCCGCCAGCGCTAGCCGTTGAAGTACAGCTCGTACTCGTACGGGGTGGGGCGCAGGCGGATGCCCGCCGCTTCCTCGCGCTTCATCTCGAGCCACATGTCGAGCAGGTCCTGCGTGAAGACCCCGCCCTGCAGCAGGAAGTCGTGGTCCGCCTCGAGGGCGTCGAGCGCGGCATCGAGGGAGCCCGGGACCGTGGGGACCCGCGCGGCCTCCTCCGGTGGGAGCTCGTAGATGTTTCGGTCCAGCGGATCGCCCGGGTGGATCTTGTTCTGGATGCCGTCGAGGCCGGCCATCAGCAGCGCGGTGTAGGTGAGATACATGTTGCCGGCTGGGTCCGGGAAGCGGACTTCGACGCGCTTGGCCTTGGCGCCAGTGCCGTGCGGAATGCGGCACGAAGCCGAGCGGTTGCGCGCGGAATAAGCGAGCAACACCGGGGCTTCGTAGCCAGGCACCAGGCGCTTGTAGGAGTTCGTCGTCGAGTTCGCGAACGCGTTGATGGCGCGCGCGTGCTTGATGACGCCGC